>JAJRQA010000197.1 GCA_024280475.1 Alphaproteobacteria bacterium | reverse complement strand
TGCCTTGTTGCAAGCGCGCGGCTATAAAGTCCGCTTGCGTAAATTAGACCCTTATCTCAACGTAGACCCTGGAACAATGTCGCCCTATCAGCACGGCGAATGTTATGTTACCGACGACGGGGCGGAAACCGATCTCGATCTTGGTCATTATGAGCGCTTTACGGGCGTCTCTGGCCGCCAATCTGACAATGTCACATCAGGGCGGATTTATCAGGATATATTGGCCAAGGAGCGCCGTGGTGATTTCTTAGGGGCCACTGTGCAGGTCATTCCCCATGTGACGCAGGCCATCAAGGATTTTGCGCTATCAAACAGCGATGAGGTCGATTTTATTTTATGTGAGATCGGCGGCACGGTTGGCGATATTGAAGCTCTGCCATTTTTTGAAGCCATCAGGCAGATTGGCCAGGAACTGCCACGAGGCGATGTGGTCTTCATCCATCTGACGCTCATTCCCTATATTAAGAGTGCTGGTGAGCTCAAAACCAAGCCAACGCAACATTCGGTCAAGGAATTGCGCTCTATCGGTATCCAGCCTGATATTTTGATGTGTCGCTGCGATCGTGAAGTGCCAGCCTCCGAGCGTAAAAAAATTGCGCTGTTTTGTAATGTCAGGCCCGAATCGGTTATTCAGGCCCTTGATGTGGCCAGTATCTATGATGTTCCAGAAGCCTATCATAATGAAGGACTGGACCGCGAAGTACTGCGGGCCTTTAGCCTTGAGCATGAAGCCAAACCCGATCTGGAGACCTGGCAAAAGATTTCAAAACGCATCGCTAATCCTGACGGTGAAGTCGATATTGTTATTGTTGGCAAATATACGGGTCTTCTTGAGGCCTATAAATCTCTCAATGAAGCTCTTGTTCATGGAGGTATCGCCAATAAGGTGCGTGTTAAACCGCGATGGCTTGAGGCCAGTGAACTTGAAGAGGGTGAGCTGGCCAGGATTATTGGCGAAGCCGATGGCGTTTTGGTGCCGGGCGGTTTTGGCAAGCGTGGTTCCGAGGGCAAAATTGCGGCGGTTGAATTTGCCCGTACGCGCAAAATACCCTATTTTGGTATCTGCCTTGGTATGCAAATGGCTATTGTTGAAGTGGCGCGCAACCTGGCTGGCATCAAGGATGCGGGATCAAGTGAATTTGGCGATCCTGCGGTTCCAATTGTCGGCTTGATGACCGAATGGATGAAAGGCGAAGACCTTGAAAAGCGCGAGCAGGGGGGTAACCTTGGCGGCACAATGCGTCTGGGGGCTTATGATGCCCGGCTGGCCAAAGGTTCCTTGATCAGCTCTATCTATGGGGACCGCGAGATGATCAGCGAGCGCCATCGTCATCGCTATGAAGTCGATATGAGTTATCGTGAGCAGTTGGAGCGTCACGGTTTGATGTTCGCGGGTTGCTCGCCCGACGGTTTGTTGCCAGAAACGGTGGAGTTGCAAGACCATCCCTGGTTCGTTGGTGTGCAATATCACCCAGAACTGAAATCCCGACCGTTTGACCCCCACCCCTTGTTCGCCTCTTTTATCGCGGCGGCGGTCAAACAAAGTCGGCTGGTCTAAGGCATGGAGCAGTTCAAGAGTGCACTCTTCATTTGCTGTGTATTTTGGTTGGTTTTATGGGAGCAAGGCAGTCTGGTGGCCGCGCCCTCTTTTTCAGTCGGGCAGTTGCACAAGCATTGTGTTTCTTATCTGAAACTTACGAAAAAGCCAGCAAAGCGGCCGCTGACAAAAGCCCAGTCCGTCGATATCGTCAAGTGCAACGTCTTTATTGCCGGATTTCATTTTGGCAAAACAGGCACAAATACGCTAAATGACACACTCGGTCCTTATTGTTTGCCTCATGGTGGCAAAACGACCACTGATTGGCTGATTAGAAATTTTGTTCGTTGGGCTGCCAAGCACCCGCATCTCCAAAACCGGGTTGCAGGGTTGGGATTAATGAGATCATTGCTGGAGCGCTATGCGTGTGATGAACGGGACAGGGTAAAATAATGACACAAGAATTAAAACCGGATGAGGTCGTTAAGGTTGGCGATGTGGAAATTTCCAATTCTGCATCTTTTGCTCTATTTGCGGGGCCCTGCCAGATGGAAAGCCGAGATCACGGGCTGGAAATGGCTCACGGATTGAAAGAAATCTGTGACCGTCTGGGAATCGGGCTGATTTTCAAGGCCAGTTTTGACAAGGCCAATCGAACCAGTATCGGTAGTCAGCGCGGACTTGGCTTTAAGGGAACCTTGCCGATTTTTGCCGAGATCAGGGAAAAATACGGTCTGGCGATTGTCACAGATGTGCATGAAGCAGCTCATTGTGCGCCAGCAGCTGAAGTTGTTGATGTTTTACAAATCCCCGCTTTTTTGTGTCGTCAGACAGACCTGCTTGTAGCAGCTGCCAAAACAGGGGCGGCCATCAAGATCAAAAAGGGTCAGTTTCTGGCCCCGTGGGATATGAAAAACGTGGTTGGCAAGGTATTGGCGGCCGGTAATAGCCGCATCCTTGTGACGGAGCGGGGCGCAAGCTTTGGCTATAATACTTTGGTTTCCGATATGCGCTCCTTGCCCATTTTGGCGCAAACTGGCTGCCCTGTGGTATTTGATGCAACCCATAGCGTACAGCAACCAGGCGGTCAGGGTGAAACCAGTGGTGGTCAACGGGAATTTGTTCCTGTGTTGGCGCGTGCCGCATTGGCAGTCGGGGTTGCAGCCTTGTTTATCGAGACCCATGAAGATCCCGATAATGCGCCCTCAGATGGTCCAAATATGGTTCATCTATCAAAATTGGAGGCCTGTTACGTCAATGGCAACAAATCGACGGGGTCATGAAAACGTAATCTGTGTATAATTTTGTCGCTAGTGGACAAAATATTGCAAAAAACAATATATATTATGTTGAGTGCTCACCTAAGGTTTTGGTATCGGTGCTACGCAATTTTGGGTGGGGACATCTCCAGGGATTGCAAAGGTAGGCCTGGGCGTTCTAGAGTGATTTTTAATCTTGGCCTGGTCGGTTCAAATAGCAGATGCGATCACGTCGATGCAGATTAAAGCGAGCCAATTGTCATCATAATATTTGTGCGATCCAAGGGGAAATAATGAGCGAGTATCAGATCCAGCGAGCTAATATGGTCGATAGTCAGTTGCGAACCAATCAGGTGACAGACCACCGCATATTGCGGGCTATGATGGATATTCCACGCGAAAAATTTGTTCCCGATGCGAAGCAGGGTCTAGCCTATATGGACCAAGATATCCTTGTTGATCGTGATAAAGATGGCACTGACCGCTATATGATGTCGCCCATGACAATTGCGCGACTGGCTCAGCTGGCACATATTGACGACAAGGACATGGTGCTGATCATCGGCTGCACCTCTGGTTACCTTGCAGCTCTGCTGGCAAGTCTTGCCAGTAGTGTGATCTGTCTGGAGAGGGATGATCGCCTGGGAGACGCTGCTGCGACCCGACTTGAGGACCTTGGTTGTGATAATGTCGCAACAGTGAGCGGCCGTTTGGAAGAAGGCTATTCTAAAGAAGG
>JAJRQA010000196.1 GCA_024280475.1 Alphaproteobacteria bacterium | reverse complement strand
TGCAATATATACAAGTTGTTATGGTGGTGGATGTTTCAACTGTATGGTTTTAAGGAAAACATCCCATGTTTAAATCACTATTCGCTGCGGCACTTTTATTATCTATGGCAAGTGGGTCAGCTGTTGCAGACGAATGTAAATCGGCTCAGTTGAACTGGATGGAAAAAGCATTTTGCGATCATGGCAATGAAGGTGATGGTGGTGGTGGTCAGGGCGGAGATGGTGGCCAGGAAGGCGGCAATACCGGCGGTAACGCAGGTGGCGGCAATACCGGTGGTAACGCAGGTGGCGGCAATACCGGTGGTAACGCAGGTGGCGGCAATACCGGCGGTAACTCAGGCGGCGGCGAGACTGACGGTGGTACAGGCGGCGACGGTAGTGGCGGCGCTAGATAGCGATGGCGGCGGCGTTGGAAATGCCGATGGTATCGGGTCAACTGGCTCGGGTCATCAGCTGGCAAAACTATCGCTGATATATTCACAAAATAACAAGTGAATATCCGCCAAGAACAAGGAACGGCATGTCGTGCCTGTGGCGTTTGATTGCGGAACAAGAAGTCATTATTTTTTTGCTATAAATTTTATCCGCGTGACCGAGCTGGTTCTTGGATTTATTGCCCCAACGATCAACTTCATGACGGCAAGCGGCGTTCCCTCATTTGGATATGGATTGATTGACCTTGCAGCGATTGGCTTCAAGGAAATTTTAGACTGACAGTCTTTGCTCTTGATATCGATGTTTATTCCCGACTTTTTTTATTATTGGTTTCATCGAACCCTCCACAGGAGCCGTTTGCTTTGGCATACGCTTCTTTTGCATCATCGCGATGAAAATATGAACAGCTTGTCGGCACAGGGCGGATATGTATTTGAGAGTTGGCGTGCCCCTTATATGCTGCCAAACATAGGCTGACGACCGATAATCAGCGAGCTTGATATCTGCTCAGGGGGGCAAGACAGCGTCAGGTCTGTTTCTGCCTTGCTGGATAAGAAAGTGGAACTGGTGGTGGGAGTAATCTGTCAAACTCCTTGATTTGTTGATATATTTGCCTCATGTGAGTATAGAATTAGCTTCCTCACATCGATGTGATGTGTGCGGGCTTTACTTTGAGTGGGATTTCATGATTGTTTATAATGGTGGGATTGGACCCGGCTATTATTGGCAAAATCGTAATATGAGCGAGCCCTTTGAGAATGATTGAGTGTATGAGACAGGCGAACCAGCGAAGACTTGGGTGGCTATCCACCGGAGTATTGGTGCTGTTTGCTTTTTTGATTACGCTGCCGTTTGTCGGTCAAAGCATGGCAATGACAGCTCACTCAACCGCTGAAATGGTGATGGACATTGCGCCACAGGGGAATCTGAACCTCCAGACTTTAGCACATTCCAAGCAGCACGATGACCACAAGGCGTCAAGTTCACGCGAAGCTTCTGTTTCCAATAGTGGCAAATTGTGCGCGCCAATGGATCATGCCGTATACAAAACCCACGCATGTTGTTTTGATGGCAACATCACTGACACAACGATTATGCGGCGAAAAATTTCTTCCTTGGAGAAAACCGTTTTCGTAAGCTCGTTGAAGGCTTTGTTTGGGCGAGAAGCTAATGCAGAGCAACATATTCTGGCGATTGAGTTCGAAAATGCACCATTTGAGGCGCCACAGCTTGTCGGGCTTACTGGTGCACGAGCGCAGTTTTTACGCACTCAGCGTCTGCTCACCTAGATCCATCCTTTCATGAAATGACGCCAAGCAGCGCCAGACCATTGTTCACACAACGGATTGCCAGCTCTTGCGTCACAAAAATTCAAAAAAAATAAATCTGTCTTGCCCGTGGGCCTTCGTCGATTTGAGCGGAGAGTTGGTGCAAGGCTGGGGGAGTGAATGGATGAAGAGTTTTGTAATAAGGGCGGCTATTGGCATGAGTATCTTGCTAGCGCTTTCGGGTTGCGAGGAATATGAAGGGGTCGATTATCTCAATATTGGACACCCTGCTGATCCTGGCGCGCCATCTGGAAAACGGGCCCGTATGTCGGGAGCGCTGACGTCTGAAAATATCAGTGTCACCCCGCAGCTTGGATCAATCGGGCTCTCGCCTTTGCAGATGCAATCAGGTGGGCGTGTCATGAACAAGCCTATGATGGATCATTCCAAGATGAAGCAGCCAATGGTCAAGCAGCGTAAAAAAGCACCTGCAATGAACCACCGGGGGAGCAACTGATGAACAAGGTAACGAAATCAGTATTGCTTGCCGGCTTTTTGGGCGGAGGGCTGGGGGGCTGCGCCTCTTTGTCGAGCGAGGGGACGTTTAACGAGGTAGCCTCCGTCGTTGAGGCGCGCACGGGGTCGAAAATCTCATGGGATCAGGGCAGCAAGGAAGACCTGGCCGTACGTGACAGGGTGGCGGCCATGCTTAAGCGGCCATTGACTCTGCAATCGGCAACTCAAATAGCTCTGCTTAATAATCGGGGTTTGCAATCTACCTATACGGAACTGGGCATCGCGCAGGCCGGGTTGGTGCAGGCGGGCCTTTTGAAAAACCCGTCCTTTGATATGTCGGTGATAAACCCGATCCCCAGCGGCTTGCCTTATAATCTGGCCTATGGCGCCGTGTTTCAGTTTATTGACGCGCTTTATATTCCCTTGCGGCGCAAGGTGGCCGCTTCCAAACTGGACGAAGCCAAGATCAGCGTGACTGCGCAGGTCATCGATCATGCGGCGAGTACACAGTCTGCTTTCATCGATTATCTGGCATCTCGTCAGCTTGTTGGCCTGTTCAAGCAGGTGGAAAAATCGTCAAGAGCGAGTTTTGAAGCCGCCGTTTCCCTGCGCAAGGCAGGCAATACCACGGCGCTTGAATTTGAGACGCAGCAAAGTCTGTTGACCACTGCCAAGCTGGAACTGGCAGGGGCGCAGGCGATGGAGCTGGAGGCCCGCGAAAAAGTCAATATGGCACTTGGCCTGACTGGTCGCCAAACCCGCTGGTCGGCCGGATCAAGGCTTCCTGCCATGACGCGACGTAAAGGCTCATTGAGCGCCATTGAAAAACAGGCGGTTGCCAATAGTCTTGATCTGGAAGCCGCACGTTTGCGGCTCGTGACATTGGCTCATCAATATGGAGTTGATACTGCAAGCTCGATCATTCCTGATCTTGAAATCGGCTTCGAGGTGGAACGCGATGGCGAAGACAAGGAGTGGAGTCGCGGGCCGGTTGTGGATGTTATCCTGCCGATCTTTGATCAGGGGCAAGCTAAGCGCAAAACAGCGCAATTGCAGATCCGTAAAGCGCAGGACCTCTATTGGGATATTGCGGTGAGGGTGCGATCAGCGGCGCGTCTGGCGCGGGCACGGCTGAAAATGACTCACCAACAAACGCATTATTATCGCGAGGCCGTATTGCCGCAAACAGCCAAAATCGTTGCGGCGACACAGATCAATTATAATGGCATGCAGCTCGGGGTGTTTCGGCTGTTGAGTGCCAAGAAAAGTCAGATACAGGCGGGGCAGCGTTATATCCAGGCGCTACAAGGTTATTGGCAGGCCCGCATTCAATATGAGCAACTCATTAATGGTCGCATGCCAGCAGGCGGAGGCGGCGTTGGCTCTGTTCAAACCGCGAGCGCACCATCAGAAAGTGGAGGACACTAAAATGTCGAAGAAAAAAACTGATCTCACAAAAGAAACGAAAACGGCGCGCCCGGCAATGACCCGGCGAGAAGCTATTGGGCTTGGCGGTGCAGCGATAGCAGGGGCGGCCATCGCAACGGCTTTGCCAGCGAGCGCGCAGACGATGAACCATCGCGGCAGCAGTAGCGGCGCCAAGAAAATGGACCATAGCGGTCATAATATGGGCGCCATGAAAATGAAAAACCCTGCCGTATCGGGGAAGGCCGGGGAATATACAATCCCTACAAGCAATGATTTTTATGCCCGTAGTGTCGACAATTGGGACAATTGGGAGCCGGGAATGCCTGGGCGCGATTACACACCGGTTGTTATTCCCAATGGCGAGGCTTTGCCGTTCAAGGTTGTTGATGGCGTCAAGATCTTTCAGATGGATGTGCGCGAGGTCATGCATGAGTTCGCCCCTGGTTTAAAAGCCGTCTGCTGGGGCTATAATGGCATGCTGCCAGGACCTGTTATCGAGGCTGTCGAGGGCGACAAGATCCGCATCTATGTCACCAATCGTCTCAATGCAAAGACCTCGGTTCATTGGCATGGACTGATTCTGCCTTCGGGCATGGATGGTGTAGGGGGGCTGTCTCATCGCAAGATGGATCCCGGCGAAACCTTCAAATATGAATGGACCATCAATCAGCACGGGACGTTTATGTATCACTCTCACACCGATACCATGACGCAAGAAGGTATGGGGCTGACGGGCATGTTCATTGTCCACCCCAGACGCCCGACGGAACCGCGTCCAGATCGGGACTTTGTCTTGATGATGAACGAATTCGATATCAAGCCGGGCACCTATCGCCCCGACCCGAACGTCTTTTCTGGCTATAACACCCTTACTCTCAATGGCAGATGTTTCCCGGGCACAGCGCCTCTGGTCGCAAAAAAAGGCGACAAGGTGAAACTGCGCGTTGGCAATCTGTCGGCGATGGATCATCATCCGCTGCACATGCACGGTCATGCTTTTCAGGTCACCGAAACTGATGGTGGGTTGATCCCGCCAGAGCGGCGCTGGCCTGAAACCACAGTGTTGGTGACGGTGGGGCAGACACGGGCAGTCGAACTCATAGCCGATAATCCTGGCGACTGGGCCATGCATTGCCACATGACCCATCATACCATGAACCAGATGGGGCATGGTATTCCAAATGTGCTAGGCATCAATCATGAAAAACTGGACTGGAAAATGAACAATATTGTGCCAGGCTACATGACCATGGGGGCCACTGGTATGGGAGGTATGGCGAAACATGCCGGTATGATGGAAATGCCGGAAAACTCCATCCCCATGATGGGCACGCCCGGTCCTCATGACTATATCGCCATGGGCGGCATGGTCACCGTCTTTAAAGTGCGTGATGAACTGTCCAGCTATGACGATCCCGGCTGGTATAATGCCCCCAAAGGGACAACTGCAATGGCCGCTACAATGGCTGATCTAAAGCGTGATGGCATCAAGACCTAGCGCTCTCAAACTTCACCGAACCAACCTCAACCAGAAAGGAAAATAACATGAACTCAATTTTCAAAGGAACGACCGCGATCGCGGTAGGCTTGTTGGCATTTACGCTACTTGGCACACCGCTGGCCAGTGCCGACGAAGGCAAACATGGCACCATGGACAAAAAAATCAACGATTGCCATGAAGCCCATGAGAAAATGAAAGGCGGCGACATGAGCGGCGATCATATGAAGGGCTGCCATGACAAAGATGGCAAGCTGATCGGCAATAAAGACGGGCATATGGGCAAAGACATGAAAATGCCTATGGCCGATCATAAAATGGATAAAAAAATGAGGGGCTCTAACTAGGACGTAAGGGTTTCCAGGAGGCGAGGCACATTTACTCCACGAGATGTGTCTCGCCCATTTTGGCAAGAAAAGAGTTTGGATGAGAAAATGATATTGAAGCATTCATATGCAAAAGCGTTTGCAGCTCTGATATTGCTGTGTGCTGCCGGATTTTATCAGTTAACAACATCGAGCAAAGTGTTGGCGGTTTTACTAGTGCCAGATAATGCAGATACCGTTAGGACGGGAGCTGGCCTGTACGTAAAATATTGTGCTTCTTGTCACGGGGCAAATCTTGAAGGTCAGCCCAATTGGCAGACCCGTTTGCCAAATGATCGCTTGCCGGCACCGCCTCATGATAAAACCGGTCATACCTGGCATCACAATGATGCATTATTATTCAAGATCACCAAGCTGGGGACCAAATCTCTGGCGGGCGACGATTATGAAACAGATATGCGTGGGTTCTCAAGCGAGTTAAGTGACGATGAAATCATTGCGGTCTTGTCTTACATCAAAAGCACATGGCCTGCGGAAATCCGCCAACGCCATGATCAAATGAACAAGCGCTCTGCAAAAAAATAAAGACAGGAATTGTATTCGTACAATTTCGTCACCTGAAAGAATAGCATTTGAGTTTGGTGACAGAACAAATAAAGGATCAGCAAAATGAACAGAAAAAATATTTATATCAGCGCAATGGTTACGAGCCTGTTGGCGGCCTCGGTTATGGGAGCCTCGACAATGGTGTTTGCACATGGTGGCGCAAAGGGGATCGTCAAGGAGCGTATGGACATGATGAAGTCGCTTGCCGATTCAATGAAAGAGCTGAAAGGCATGATGCAGAATAAAGCGACTTATGATGCCAACAAGGTGCGTGAAGCAGCCAAAGTAATCAAATCGCATGCGAGTGACAAGATGACAAAGCTGTTTCCAAAAGGCAGCGGACACAAACCATCAGAAGCTTTGCCAGCAGTCTGGTCTGACTGGGATAAATTCAAGGATCTTGCCGACAAACTGTCGACCTATGCGGGGACGCTGGAAGCGGCAGCGGACAATGCTAGCGGACCAGGTCAGGGGAGTATGATGAAAGATGGTGGCGGCATGATGAAAGGAAACCCCATGATGCAAGGGAATCCGATGATGCAGGGCGGCGGCATGATGGGCGGAGCAATGCAAGACCCCGAGGCGCTCAAATCAATGCCCCCTATGGCATCCTTCATGAAGATATCTCAGACATGTTCTTCATGTCATACCGATTTCCGCCTGAAGAAAAAGGAAAAATAGCCTGATGCGCCGCAGAAAAACATGGATACTCCTGATCGTCCTATTGGCGATCGGGAGCGGAATTTTCTTTGTCATGATCAGCGGCCCGAGCATCGCTGAGAGAAATCTGGAAGGCTTGAAAGGGGATGCCAAACGAGGGTCCTATATCGCGCGGTTGGCGGGATGTATTGCCTGCCATACGAACACCAAAGCGGGTGGCGGGTTTCTGGCAGGCGGCGCTCCGATCAAGACCCCTTTTGGCACCTTCTATGCTCCCAATATTACACCGCACCCAGATGATGGGATCGGCAAGTGGTCATTGAAGGATTTCTCCAGGGCTGTCACGGCTGGCCTGCGGCCAGATGGTGCTCACTATTTTCCTGTCTTTCTCTATCCCAATTATACGCGTATGTCGGATCAGGACATCACTGATTTGTGGGTGGCCATGAAAACAGTGCCACCAGTGTCAGGCAAGGCCCCCGATCATGAAGTATCGTTTCCGTTCAATCAAAGGTTTTTGCTTGGCGGGTGGAAAACTTTGTTTTTCTCACCAGGTGCTTTTAAAACGGATCCTTCAAAGACGGATATTTTGAACAGGGGAAAGTATATCGTCAATGGCCCTGCTCATTGCGTGGCGTGCCATTCTCCGATGAACGCGTTTGGCGGGCGTGATTTTGGACATGACCTGGAAGGAAATTCCAATGGTCCCAATGGCGAAAAAGTCCCGGCTATAAATGCTGAATCATTGAAAAAGAACGGTTGGACGAAAGATGATATCGTCTTTGCTCTTCGCACCGCAGCAACCCCCAAGGGAGATGCGCTTGGTGGCAGTATGGGAGAAGTCATACGTGACAGCACAGCCTGGCTGTCCGATAGCGATTTAAAAGCTATTGCTGAATATCTTCTTTCGAGTAAATAAAAAATCGGCCTACGACCAAACACGCGTACCGTAGCCGTTGAGGTGAAACAGTACCTCGCATGAGGCTATCACCTGTCCAAACACATAAGGGAACCTATGAACATGCCATCCAAAACTATATCTCGCCGTAAATTCATACATGGACTGGGACTTGGCGTATCAGCGTGCGCCCTGCCGCTACCTGTGCTGGCCGGAGGACCTTTGCCTCATGGAGCGATGCTACTTGGTGCACGTCCGCAAGACGCCGTGCTGATGGATGCCAAAAAAGGCCAAGTTGAGCTGCGCGGCAAGGGACTTGGCAAGACGGATATTTGGGGCTATGGGGGCAAGGTTCCAGGGCCGATATTGCGCGTCAAACAGGGAGAAGAACTCAAGGTCAGGTTTAATAACAGCCTTGACCAGGGCTCGACCATCCATTGGCATGGCATCCGCATTGATAACAAAATGGATGGCGTGGCGGGATTGACGCAAGAGGCGGTGTCGCCGGGTGAGAGTTTTGACTACCATTTCACAGTTCCAGATGCCGGGACCTATTGGTATCACCCCCACAATCGTACATGGGAGCAGATGGCGCGCGGTCTTTACGGTTTGCTGATCGTCGAAGAGTCAGAGCCAATTGCGGTTGATCATGATCTGGCGCTCGCCTTTGATGACTGGCAAATGAAGCCTGATGGTCAGCTGGAAGAAGAGAGCTTTGGCCGCATCGGTGAGCGGGCTCACGGTGGCCGCATCGGCAATATGATGACGGTCAATGGCAATTCTGACATGCAGGTGGATGTGAAATCGGGTGATCGGGCACGAGTGCGCATCTGCAATACCGCCAATGCTCGCATTCTTGAATTACGGGTCGAAGGTTGCGCGGTGCATGTGGTCGCTTTGGATGGCCAGCCGGTGGAACCGCGTGAGCCAGAAGCGCTTGATTTGATTATATCTCCCTCGCAGCGTGTTGATCTGATCCTAGATATGGATGGCGCGCCGGGCGGCAAAGCGGTCATTTCGGAAGTATCGGATATGCGTCTGCCTCTTGTGCGCTTTGATCTTCATCCAACAGAAAAAAGCCGATCCAAGCTGCTTCCCCCCTTTGCAAAACTTGCTGATAATCCTCTGTTGGCTCTTGATCGTGTGAAGCCATTGGAAGTCAAGTTGGACATGACCGGCGGAGCAATGGGCGGCATGAGCAGTGCTATTTATAAAGGCAAGGAGCTATCTGTTCGCGAGCTCGTGCGCGAGGCCGGAATGATCTGGGCCTTTAACGGGGTTGCGGGGATGCCTGAAAAACCGTGGTTTAGTGCCAAAAAGGGTCAGACGGTTGAGATTGAAATGATCAATAATACCTCTTTTTCTCACGCCATGCATATGCACGGCCATCATATGAGTGAAGTGTCGCGGGTGCGCCAGACAAGAGCTGGTCTCAAGACCATAAACACGCGTCCCGACTGGCGTGATACTGTGCTTGTCAATCGTGGCGAGGCGGTTAAGGTCGCATTTGTGGCTGATAATCCTGGCAAATGGATGTTTCATTGTCACATGCTTGAACATCAAGCTGGCGGCATGTCCACCTGGTTCGAAGTGGCTTGATCAGGTCGGCGCATGAGAGGGCGTTTGATAGATTTCCAATAACAGGTTAGGCTGTACATTATGCCTTATTTGAATAAATTACCGGAAATTCCCGAGCCGCTTGATGCCCGAATCCTGAGGGCGGCGCTCGATCTGTTCGTCGAAAATGGCTTTCACAATGTCTCGGTGCACCATATTCAAAAACGTGCAGGTGTGAGCATCGGCTCCATCTATAAGCATTTTGGCGGCAAAGAGGGCATCGCCAAGGCTCTTTACACACATATTTTGGGCGAGATCGAGCAGTTGGTTGATCGTGCCATGGAACAAAACAAAATGCCTCGTATGCAAGTGCAAGCCATTATCGAGGCTTTGTTTGGACACACTGAAACCCATAAAAATATCATCGCATACGTATTCCATGCCAAGCACTCGGAATTTTTGAGTGATCAACCTCCCATATGCGATGCCTCACCCTTCTTGAAAATGCGTGCCATTGTCAAAAGCGGCATGGAGAACGGCGAACTCACAAAGACCGATGAATGGATTGCCATGAGTACTATGTTTGGTGCCATGGCCAGAATGATTCAGTTGCGTCTGGACGGAACCATCAAAAATCCCTTGTCCGAGTACACAGATCAGTTTCTTGATATAATCTGGAGCGGCATGGCGACCAAGACCGCAGACACTATTGGCGATCAACAAATAGAGCGAATTAATAAAGCCGCCTCTTGACCCAAATGAATGATCGATCCAAAACGTCGCTTATGGAAAACCTGTAATGTTCCGGGATCGATCCGAATACCCCTTCCAAGCTCGAGAAAACAAGGAATAAAAATGAAAACCAAAGCAGCCGTGGCATTTGAAGCGGGCAAACCACTGGAAATCGTAGAGCTGGATCTGGAGGGTCCCCAAGCCGGTGAAGTGCTGATTGAAATGAAGGCAACCGGTGTTTGTCATACGGATGCCTTTACCCTGTCCGGGGATGATCCCGAAGGCATGTTTCCGGTGGTGCTTGGCCATGAAGGGGCGGGGATCGTGATGGAGGTTGGCGCTGGTGTGACCTCGGTCAGGCCTGGCGATCACGTCATTCCGCTCTATACACCTGAATGCCGCGAATGTGATTATTGCCTGCACCCCAAAACAAATTTGTGTCAGTCCATCCGTTCGACGCAGGGGCAAGGACTGATGCCCGACGGCACGAGCCGTCTGTCATACAAAGGCAAGCCTGTGCTACACTATATGGGTTGCTCGACCTTTTCCAACTATGCCGTGATACCGGAAATCGCTGTTGCCAAAGTGCGCAAAGACGCTTCGTTTGACAAGATTTGCTATATCGGTTGCGGCGTCACAACTGGCGTTGGTGCGGTGGCTTTTGACGCCAAGGTGGAGCCCGGTTCCAATGTCATTGTGTTTGGTCTTGGGGGCATTGGCCTCAATGTCATTCAGGGCGCTCGTATGGTTGGCGCGGACAAGATTGTTGGCGTCGATATTAATCCAGCCCGCAAAGAAATCGCGACGCAGTTCGGCATGACTGATTTCGTCAATCCCAACGATATTGAGGGCTCCCTCGTAGATCATCTTGTTGAGCTGACTGATGGTGGGGCGGATTATAGTTTTGAATGTATCGGCAATGTGGATGTGATGCGCGACGCGCTGGAATGTTGTCACAAGGGTTGGGGTGAAAGCATCATTATTGGCGTTGCGGGTGCTGGCAAGGAAATCAAAACGCGGCCGTTTCAGCTGGTGACGGGACGCGTGTGGCGTGGTTCTGCGTTTGGCGGCGCGCGCGGCCGCACAGATGTGCCAAAAATCGTTGATTGGTATATGGATGGCAAGATCAATATTGATGATCTGATCACTCACAAACTGCCCCTTGAAGACATCAATAAAGCGTTTGATTTGATGCATGCGGGGGAAAGCATCCGTACTGTTATTGAATTTTAGGGGCATCGAATTTTAGGAATGAGCATGGAAACCAAAAGCCAGCAGCGCAGTTTTGGCGGCATACAGGGCGTGTACACGCATCGATCGAGTACGGTGGGCGGCGAAATGGAATTGAGTGTTTATCTGCCCCCGCAAGCTGCGAGCCGCAAGGTGCCTGTGTTATATTTTCTATCAGGGCTGACCTGTACGCAAGACAATGTCACCACCAAGGGCGGCTTTCAGCGGGTTGCAGCTGAGCTTGGGGTGGCGATCGTTTGCCCTGACACCAGTCCCAGAAGTACAGATTGTCCGGGCCAGGATGACGCCTATGATTTTGGCTCAGGTGCGGGGTTTTATGTTGACGCGACCATCGAGCCTTGGTCAGAGACGTACCAAATGTACAGCTATGTGGTCGCTGAATTGCCAGCTTTGATTGCCGCAAATTTTACCGTCGATATTGGCAATGCAGGCATATTCGGCCATTCTATGGGCGGCCATGGGGCCCTGATGATCGGGCTTAAAAATGCGGACAAATACCGCTCAGTCTCTGCTTTTTCTCCCATCTGCGCCCCTTCACAGGTGCCTTGGGGGCAAAAGGCGCTAGCTGGCTATCTTGGCGATGATCGCGAAATCTGGAAAACCTATGATGCGGTGGAGTTAATCGGGTCCGGGCATAAATCCGCCAACCCCATTTTGATCGATCAAGGGCTCGGTGATAATTTCTACGAAGAACAACTCAAACCGGAGCTGTTTGGTAGCGCCTGCGCCAAAGCGGGGCAGCAAGTAGAAATTCGCCTGCAGGAGGGCTATGATCACAGCTACTATTTTATATCGACCTTTATGGAAGATCACCTGCGCCATCATGCCAGACATTTGAAAGTGGATTAGAGCAAAGCGGCTCAGCCGTTGAAAATCCCACGAAAAAGCGGTTTATTAGATTTATGCTAGAAAAATTTGAGGTGAAAATGCCCGCAGGCTGCTATATTTATGCACGGATGATCTTGTTTTTGGCGGGCGGACTTGAGATTTTTTGCGGTGTTCCTATATTGAGGAGTGAACGTCATATAGAGGAAAAGGCAGCATGCACAAATTAGCGCAATCAATTCTGCTACTGATTTCAATGTCTGCTTCTACTGCCGCTTTTGCGGGGGAGGCTGATATTGTTAACGTGAAGATTTCCAAACAAGGAGCCGATAGCTACCGGTTTGAGGTGACCTTGCGTCATGCCGACACCGGTTGGAAGCACTATGCAGATGCTTTTATCGTTGTTGGTCCCTCAGGAAAGCAGCTTGGCAAGCGGGTACTTTTTCATCCCCATGTCAATGAGCAGCCTTTCACACGGTCACTGTCTGGCGTCAAAATACCACCTGATATCAAGATGGTAACGGTGAGGGCACATGACAGTGTGCATGAGTTGGGTGGCAAGGAAATGCAGGTAAAACTGCCAGATCATTAACTCAGTTGAAAAACCCTCTTAAAATTTGCCATTATTGGGTGTAAGTAGTGGGGTATCAGTCACTTCCTCAAGGGGGCGAGGCCTTTAAAAGCGCAGTTTGGTCGGAGAGCATATGTTTAAACAGGCCTGGAATATCGTATTATTGGTGGTCGCTGTCGCTTTGGTGCTGGTGGGGCTGGTGACATTCTTGCTGCCGATCCCGTTTGGGATTGTCTTGCTGTTGATGGGTATTGCCATGTTGATGATGGTTAGCCCCCCTGTGCGGCGCTGGTTTCATCGCCTGCGTGATCGCAATGCCTTTGTGGATCGCCATCTCACCAATATCGAGCCTCATCTACCCGTTTCCCTGCAAAAAATACTGCGCCCGGATAATGCCGGATAACTCTATAGAATCTTTGCATTTCCATGCTTGAATCGCTATAATCTGCATGAAATTTGATTGCGGATTAATCGCGGTGTTCGAGGCTCCCCTGGTGGGATGGAATAGCGCGAGATTTAGAAGAGAAATCAACCATTGTCCAACGATGATAAAATCCTCCCTGGTGGGGATGAGCCGTCCGATATTACGCCCATTTCCATCGTCGAGGAAATGAAGAAATCCTACATGGATTATGCGATGAGCGTCATTGTCTCGCGTGCTTTACCTGACGTGCGCGATGGTCTAAAGCCCGTGCACAGGCGTATTTTGTACACGATGGGCGAGATGGGGCTGTTTTCTAACAAGGGCTTCCGCAAATGCGCCAAGATTGTTGGTGAGGTCATGGGTACCTATCATCCCCATGGTGACCAAGCGATTTATGATGCGCTGGTGCGTATGGCGCAAGATTTTTCCCTGCGACTGCCTTTGATTCATGGGCAGGGTAATTTTGGCTCCATCGACAATGATCCAGCTGCCGCCATGCGGTACACGGAATGTAAGCTGGAAAAGGTTGCCAGCTCGCTTTTGGAAGATATCCACAAGGACACCGTGGATTTTCGGCCCAACTATGATGGCACCGAGCATGAACCTGTTGTGCTGCCGGCCCGTTTCCCAAATCTGCTGGTTAATGGCGCGGGTGGTATAGCGGTGGGTATGGCCACCAATATTCCGCCGCATAATCTGCGCGAAGTGATCGATGCCTCTATTGCCTTGTTGGAAAATCCCGAAATGACCAATGAGGAACTCAATGAGATCATTCTGGGGCCAGATTTTCCAACAGGCGGCATTATTCTGGGTCGTAAGGGCATCAAGCTCGCTTATGAAACCGGACGTGGCTCGGTGGTTATTCGCGGCAAGGTGCACACCGAAACCATCCGCAAGAACCGCGAAGCGCTGATCATTACCGAGGTGCCCTATCAGGTCAACAAGGCTGGTCTGGTCGAGAAAATGGCCGATCTGGTGCGCAACAAGCGTGTTGAAGGTATTTCCGACATTCGCGACGAGAGCGACAAGGATGGCAATCGCGTGGTCATCGAGATCAAACGCGACGCAACGCCTGAAGTGGTGC
>JAJRQA010000195.1 GCA_024280475.1 Alphaproteobacteria bacterium | reverse complement strand
TATGCCGACTTCGTGACGGGCGACAATCTGCTCGTTACCGGCGGCGATATAATGCTTTAAAAGCCGGATTTTGTTCACAGTAAAAGGTTTGCGTGATGGCGAAGAATTATTCGAGCGAAGTCGAGACCTTGATCGATGCGATTTTGGCGCAAGCGGCCTCTTGTTTACAGGACAAAGCCCTGCTGCAAAGCATCGACTGGGCTAAAATCGAGGGCGATAAAGTCTCGAACTTGCTCAAAACCCTTGATGGTGCTGGAAAGAAGGCCCCACCGTGGCTTTTAACCGCTCTCATTAGCGCTGGGCACCAAATGGACGAACCGCGCGTTGAGCGGCTCTCCCTGCCTCTCAAATTCCTCAACAGGCTGAATGGCCCTGCCGATCCTGACACCACAACCGCTTCAGATGTCGCATCGCGCCGCATCGATGACAAAGATGTAGCTCTTGCCCTCGTCAAACAGATGAAAGCCAAAGGGCTGGAAAATGACGCCCTGCAACTGGCTTTGAGCAACTGGGACAGCTCTCCCCAGCTCATGCGGCCAATGGCCTCGCAGATGAAGGAGCATTCAAAAGAGCTACCAGAAGCCAAGCTGCGCGTCCTTGGCTATTCAACAACCCACCCCTTTTGTGATGATCTGGAGCCGGCCTTTGCGGGCGCTGGCTTCAGAGCAGTTATTGACGAAGCCAATTTTGGTGAAGTGATCCCAGAGCTATTGCGACCCGTTGAAGAAACGTATGACGCCTATATCCTGTTTTTGGACGCACAAGGTTTTCACGCTCATGACTGGCGGCTGGACACGGGCGCCAGTCTGCAAATGCTCAATGACAAGATCGATCTGTTGATGTCAGCCCTTGCAAGCTTTGCCAGCCAATCGGCGCACCCGATCTTCGTCAACACACTACCTTTGCCACCAACACCAGCTGTCGGCTTTCTCGATCAACATCACGGGGATGGCGGTAACGCCAATATCAAACTCATCAATGAACGCCTAAGCGAACTGGCCGCCCAGCAAAACCACATCGTGCTGATTGACAGTTTCGTTGCCATGAGCGCCATTGCTCCCACGAACTGGTCAGATCCCAAAATGTGGTTCTATGGCCGCATCCCCTATTCTGCGGAGGCCTCGCGTGCGCTGGCTGGCAATGTTGCCAAGGCATGGAGGGCTGAAAAGAACGGCCCGCCCAAGGTGTTAGCGATCGATCTTGATAACACTATGTGGGGCGGTATTTTCGGGGAAGACGGTGTGCATGGCCTGCAATGCGGCGATGATTTCCCCGGCAATGCGTTTAAAGCCATACAAGCAGAATTTCTGCGCCTCAAAAACCAGGGCATGATCCTCGCCATTCTCTCCAAGAATGATCCCGTCGCCATCACGGCCTTTGCCGACCATCCCGGCATCATTCTCAATGAAGATGATTTTGTTGCCCACCGCATCAACTGGACGCCAAAGCCGCAAAATATCCGTGAGCTTGCATCCGAGATCAATGTAGGGCTCGACAGTTTCGTATTTTTAGATGACAGCCCTCATGAGCGAGAGGCCATGCGAGCGCTTGCACCAGAAGTCTATACGCCAGAGCTGCCCGATGATCCGGCCCAGCGCCCAGGCTGGTTGCGCAGCTTGACAAAAACCTGGCCCATTCGGCTCACCAAAGAAGACGCGGAGCGCTCCTCCATGTATATGGCGCGGCGCAAGGCAAGCGAGATGCAATCATCGGCTGCAAGTTTTGAAGATTATCTGGCCGGACTTGAGCAAAAACTCATTCTGGAAGACGTATCGCAAGCCACATTGCCGCGCATTGCCCAGATGCACCAGAAAACCAATCAGTTTAATCTGACCACCAAACGTTTTGATGAAAGCGACATCAAGGCCATGATGGATGATGAGAACGAGATGGTGGTGCTGGGGCGCGCCGGCGATAAATTTGGCGATCACGGCATTTCAATCTGCGCCACTATTGCGATAGATGGTGACAAGGCCGACCTAAAAACGCTGCTCATGAGCTGCCGGGTCATTGGCCGCGAGGTAGAAGCTGCGTTCCTTGGCGCTTTGCTCGCCAAACTTGGTGAGCGCGGCGTCAAAACCGTGACTGCTTCTTATATCCCGACTGAAAAAAACGTTATTGTGGCCGATTTCTACGGTGATCAAGGCCTCACCATATCGGCGAACAAGGGGGATGAAACTATCTATGAATGGCGCTACGGCCGCTCGCCGTTGCCAGCCTCCTCATATGTTGAGACACTATGGCACAGTTGAAAAATATGGGTAAAATGAAGTAAGTAACCACTCTATATCAAAAGGTTGTGTTAATTACTCTATATGTGCCTAATACAGCCAAACAAGTTTTAAGAACAAGGTGCCAGCATGAGCAACGATGTCCGGGCGGAAGTCGCCGAAATTTTTGAGGATGTATTTGAGTTTGAGGGCGATCTCAACCTCAAGACCACCCCTGACGATGTGCCGGGCTGGGATAGCCTCAAGCATATCGCGCTCGTCACAACCCTTGAGCAAAATTTTGACATTTCCCTTAGCATGGACGAAATGCATGAAATACAAAATGTTGGTGATATTCACACTATCCTTGAACGCCATGGCGCCTGACGTCATAACTTTCTGATTGTTCACATTTTTAGCGCCGGACGCCCTCATATTCACAAAACTGTTCACATGAACATTCTGGCAGGGATTTCCATTTTACTTGTTGCTGCACGCTACATATAATATGGCGATATTGTGGATCGTTTATTGGAGCACCGCGTTATGAGGTTAGCTGTGGTCTTGTTGAGTTTCGCGCTACTTGGTGGATGCGCCTCAACATTGAGAACTCACCCCATACCCGATCATATCCTCAATAGCCCAACCCTTCCCACTGTTAGCAAAATGAGTTACGCCACGGCCACAGTCCGATTTTGGGGAGATACTTACTCCCCAGAACTCAAAGCCGCCTTTTTAACGAAACTCAAGCAAACAGCCAAACGACTTAAAAACACTGCGCTAAGCTCACGGTTCGAAAAGAATGAGGCCAACGGCAAACTGATCGTCCCGACCTATTTTCTGGCCTTGTCGGGTGGGGCCGAGGACGGTGCTTATGGGGCTGGTGTTTTATCCACGTGGAAAAACCCCAAAACCGGACGCCTGCCCGCCTTTAATACCGTCACAGGCATCAGCACTGGGGCGCTCATTGCCCCAATCGCCTTCCTTGCCTCGTCGGATGATCCACAAATCAGGGCCAAATATCTGTCAAAACTTGGAGACATCTACAAAGTCCCAGGTGACAAGCTTGCTTCCTTGCAAATAATTTCCGCCTTTACTGGGTCCTCTGCGGCTTTTCTCGATAATTCGGGACTGCAGCATCAAATCGAAACATTCGCCAACAAACAAATGATTGAAGATGTGGAAAGGGAATCGAATAAAGGACGTAGCTTGTTGATTGGCACAACCAATCTTGAAGCCCAGAGACCGGTCATATGGGATCTAGGGGCGATTGCCACGCGCCCTCACAATGAATCAAAAGCAAAACGCCTTGCAAGGCATGATTTATTCCGCAAAATCCTGCTGGCTTCAACTGCGGTTCCTGGAGCATTTCCCCCCGTAAAAATCCAAATTAACGCAGATGATACCGTCTATGAAGAACTGCATGTTGATGGTGGAACCTCCAAACAGGTATTCCTGTTCCCCTCTGAAATAAACCTCAACCAGGTCGCAGAGGCCGTCAACAAGATGATGGGCGATGGACCTGGTATCGAGTTACGGTATGAGCTTTACATCATTCGAAATGGTCGGGTGCATACAAGAGGCAAACGAGTGGAACCCAAGGGGTTGGCCAGTTTTGTTCCCATCCTCGCATCCACCATCCCGATCATCCAGAGGTCTATCGCCACCCTTATTCACTATCAAGGGCGCGGCGATCTTCACAGATTGCGCAATCTGGCATGTCTATATGACATCAAATATCATTTAACCGCGATCCCCGACAGTTTTACTGAGCAAGCAGAAACAACCTACGACCTCACCTATATGAACCACCTTTTCAAGGCAGGACAGGCATTTGGTGCTCGCGCTGATCCGCGCGATACCATCCTTTATACAAGCCAGAACAGGGATCGTGCCGGTAGTCACTGGTACCAAGGACCACCCGAATGGAAAAAATGCGGTAACGGCTCTTCCAGCCATAATTAATCTGAAAATTTCGGCTTATCGAGGCATCATACGGGTCAATAAACGATCCAATTGATTGGCGAACTGTTGCCTGTCTTTTTGGGAGAACTGAGCGGGACCACCGGTCTCAACCCCTGCCCCTCGCAAATCCTGCATAAAATTGCGGGTTGATAAACGCTCACCAATATTATTGCTGGTCAATTCCTGACCATGCGGAGTGATACAAAACGCCTTTTTCTCGACGACGCGAGCAGCCAGCGGGATATCTTCGGTAATCACCAGATCACCCTCTTCACACAGCTCGACAATGCGATCATCTGCGATATCGGGTCCAGCCTCGACAACGATCAGATCAACCAGCGGGGATCGGTGGATGCGCATGAACATATTGGCCACCAGCGTGATGGCGACGCCGCGCTTGTCGGACGCCCGGTAGAGCATGTCTTTCACAGCCCCAGGACAGGCATCTGCATCAATCCAGATTTTCATAAATCCCCACCTCTTGGTAAAAGCACATTAAAATAATGTCTTTGCAGACGGCATTGGGGACTGGTCCCCAAACCCCACTACCAAAATGGTTTCCAAAGGCTCGCCTTTGGTGCCAGCCGCACGGGCTCCCGCGCGGCGAGCGTATTTCCCTATTTAGGCTCACGCCCATATACCACACTGACATTTTGGCCGCCAAAGCCAAAGCTGTTGGATATGACGGCGCTGACATCTGCTTCGCGGGCCTTGTTGGGCACGGCATCAATTTTCCCCATATCAGGGTCTGGCGTATTATAATTGATGGTTGGCGGGATCATGCTATTGCGCATGGTCATCAGCGAAAATACTGCTTCCACTGCCCCGGCAGCTGACAGCGTATGCCCGATCATGGACTTGTTGGAGCTGATAGGAGTTGTTTCCATGACGTCGCCAAAAGCCTGTTTCAATGAAAAATATTCCATCTTGTCATTTTCCGGGGTCGAGGTTCCATGAGCATTGACATAGCCAATGTCTGAGGACTCTATGCCAGCATCCACAAGGGCCTTTTGAATGGTTTTAATCATGGGCAAGCCATCCGGGCTGGTTCTGGTACGATGGAAATCATCGGCATGCTCGCCGCATCCCATCAACACGCCAAGAATTTCAGCACCGCGCGCTTTTGCTCTTTCATAGGTTTCAAGCACGAGGCAAGCCGCCCCTTCCGCCATCACAAAGCCATCGCGATCCTTGGAAAAAGAAGCCATCGCCGCTTCGGGGGGATCATTTCTGGTCGAGAGTGCCGATAATAGCGAGAACCTCACGAGCGCTTCAAGATTAACGGTACCATCAGTGCCAACGCAAAGAGCCGTGTCAGTGTCGCCGCGCCTTATGGCTTCAACACCCAGCTGGATCGCCGTGCCACCAGAAGCACAAGCCGTCGACAATGAGATCGGCAACCCCTTGGTACCATATTTGTCCGCCAGATGTTCGCCAACGCTGGCAAACTGGAACAGGCGCTGCATTTCTTCATGCTTGTTGGTGCGGCAAGCAGATAACATGCGATCATAGCCCGCCAGAGCGGTATCATCTTCTTCGCCATAAAGCTCACGGCGCTGTGGCCACTCAAGCTCGGTTGGCGGAGTCGCCAGAAATAAAGGCCCGGGAAAGTCACCCTTGCTACCAATATTGGCCTGCTCGATGGCTTCTGAGGCAGCGCTTTCTGCCATGGCGATGGATAGAGCGGGTGCGGAATAAGGGTCCACATTGAGAAAATCAACGCAGCCCGCAATCGTTGTGCGCAATCCTTCGGTTGAAAAGCGGCTGATATGGCGGATGCCGGATTTGGCAGCCGTTAAATCGCGCCAATTATCCTGCTGCCCCTGACCAAGCGAGGTGACAACCCCCATGCCAGTCACAACAACAACCGGACGCCCGAGGTGATCGTTCATAGAATTTGTCATTTACTTCGCCTCTTTACTGTCTAAGCTTGTGAGCAGTGCCAGCCCCTCGCCGCGCCAGTGACCAACACTGGTCACCATAATCTGCTCGGGAGCTGCATCCGTACTTGCTTCAACGCCAGAGCCATCCAGCGGCTCAAGATATTCGCCTTTGGACAGAGCCAGTGCAGCAAGAGCCAGCCCGGCTGGCATCTGAGCCTCAAAAGAATGTCCCATCATCGAGCCATAAGCGCGGGTAACCGGCGTAAACCCCTTTTCGTCAAGCCCTTGCAGAAAAGCAAGTTCTTCAGCGGTTGCCTGTTTGGTGCCAGAAGCGCCTGAAAGTACCCCCAGAGTGCCTTTGCGCATGGCCCCGGACAGTTCCTCGAACTGACGGTCCAGATTGTCTTTGGCTTGTCCATCGTCGCGGCGACAACGATCGGAGCTGATGCCAGACAGTTTCGCATAAGGCGTGGCGCCGCGTGCTTTGGCGTGCTGCGCTGATTCCATAACAAGAAATGCGCCAACACTGCCTTGCACAAGGCCATCACCAGCTTGCGCTCGTTCCCAGATCGATTTGAACTCATCACCCCAAAGATTTTGTCCCAGTTCGAATATTAGCAGGCTGTCTTTACGTTCCGCATTATTAGCCCCACCGATCAGCATCAGATCGCTTTGACCTTTGGATATACGGTTATAGGCATTTTCAATCGACGCCAGTCCAGCCAGCTCTTCTCCCATATAGGTGCGAGATGAACCAGTGACTTTGTGAACGATCGAGATATTGCCAGCCAGTAGATTGGACAATTGCGCGAGAAACAGGGTTGGACGCAGTTCGCTTTTGAGAATTTCGTTGGAATTACCCTTGTTTGCATTGTCACCCGTTGTCGATTCCAGGACTTTTTGATCCATCTCAGCATCACGTTCACCGCTACCAGCGGCAACAATCATATCCATGTGATCAAGGGCATCAAGATCCCCTGCAAGACCCGCATCAGAAAGAGCGAGACCAGCGGTGTAGGTGCCAATACGCTGCCAGGGTTCCATCTGGCGCAAATCGCCGCGTTTCTGGATCTGTGTGGCATAGTCGACCTCGACAAGTGGATGAACGGGGTATGGTGCATAGTTTTCATTGTCCAGCACCGGCGTTACCGTTGACCCGCTTTTACCACTCATGGCAGTCCAATGGGCATCAGCACCTTCCCCGAGGGAACTTAGCAAGCCAATGCCGGTAATCCATACGTCTGCGTTCTCTTTGCTCATGGCATCATTTCTTTTCATCTATGCACTCATATCCGCATGTGCGAATGAGAGATAAAACCATCTGTTTGCAGCTCGTTAGCTGAACCCAATGGCGTTTACAATGGTGTTTTGAAAGTTAAGGTAAGTTGCCAGATAGCAATAGTTAATTGGCAGATCAGGGCAGTTCCAACTCAAAAACACTGTTAATCATGCTGCCACATCAAGCTGAATTCATGTTAGGTCTGAATAAAGCAAAGTAAAGCTGCAGCCCTGCTTTATAGTTGGCCTTGCAAAAGGGTTCAATAGTGTTTTGCATCTTGCGCCTCGCAAAGGCTTTTTGCCGCAGCAATCCTCCAAAAACCCCTTATATTCCAGCGTTAAAGCGATTTCCCATGGCATCTCAATGTGAAATAATCGCTCCATGATTTGCGATCTGCTTGGAGGTTACATCACACTTGAGTAAACCAACTTAGATAATGCTTCGAAAAGATATCCAGACCAAACCGTTCAACAACATATGCCCGGCAAGCCTCTCTGTTCAAAGTGGAGGCCCTGAGAACACCTGAAACTGCTTCATCCAAATTATCTGGATCGACAAGAAATCCAGAAACACCATTTTTCACCAACTCGCTATTGGCGCCGCGATCATAGGCAACTACCGGCGTACCGCAGGCCATCGATTCTATGGTGATGACACCAAACGCTTCTTCCCATTGCTGGGTTTGCAGCATTGCGATGGCGGATCCTAAAAATGTTTGCAGGCCATTCGTATCCAGATAGCCCACATGGTCGAGATGATGGCCATATTTGGCCTGGATCATTTGCCAATAACCGGGATCTTCGATTGAGCCGGCAACCTTAAGGAGCAGGCCTGCTTCTTTCGCAATTTTTGCGGCGTTTATCAGCCCTTTTTCGGGAGCAATGCGCCCCGCCCATGCCAGATAATTGGAGGCGTTGGCTTGAAAATGATAATCAGCTTCATTGATGCAAAAGGGCAGCAAAATGGAAAATTCTATTGCGAGCTGTTTTGCTTGCGTTTTTGTGAGGGCCGCCACGTGGTTCTTCTTTATCCGGCTAATGCGCGCGATTTCGCGATCAGTCGCGACTGACGAATGGCCAAGATTGGCAACATGCAAAAGCGGTTGCGAAAAAAATTCCGTCATAAAATAGGGCAGCCAATCATGGTTCAGATTTATGACCACATCAAAATCATGCTGTTTTTGCCATGCCAACTGAACCATCGAGGCCAGAATACTATTGGGAGGGATCACAAAATTTTCGGCCTGGTGCTCGCTTGAAGCAGACTTTTGAAATGCCCCGTCCAACTCAAAAGTTGGCACGCCAATATTTTTCCCGCCTTTGGGGGCAATGACCGCCGTATCAATGCCAACTCTTTTTAGCGCTTCAATGGAGTTTGCCAAAAACCTTGAGACGCCTCCTGTTTGCGCGGCGCCAAAAGGCGCAACACAAGACGCAATAAAAAGCACTTTTTTTATCTCATGCTGCAAATTTCAGTTCCATTTGCTGAACGGATCGTTGGAGAGCGATGGGGCCAAACCAATCATTTCAAAATGAATTCTTTTACTTGTCTCTCACGCGCTCAATTCTGACGCCAACACCAGCGGCTTCTGGAATAATATCTGGTTTATCGATATTTATGATGATGCGATCAATACGCTCATCGGCAAGCGCAATATCACCAATTTGTTCCGCCAGGTTTTCGACCAGCTCAATATGGTGGTCACTATTGGCTATATCCTTGATTTTTTTTATAATATCCGAATAGGAGACATAGTCCTCCATGCGCTGGCTATCAAGGCGACCCTGATGGGGGATATACATCCATAGATTAATAATGACGCGCTGTTTCTTTTCACGCTCATGCGGGCGAATACCGATGAAAAAATCAAGCGTCAGATCGCGAATACGCAGTTCAATCAAGTTCTTCAAATTTGTCATATTGAGATATTTATCGCCTCATTACTTCTCAAGAAAGTCATCATAGGGTGGCACCGGGCGCGCCATATGCCGCCCCCCGTCAATCGTCAGTATCTGCCCGGTCATCGAGCCCGTTTCCGCGATCAACGTGACCACCTTGCATATTTCGTCCAATGCAGGTCCCTTTTTCAAAGGGGTATTAGTAAATTCTTTTTCAAATTCTTCGTCCGTCTGGTCGCCACTTCGCAAAACCAGGCCAAGCGCGATGCCGTTTACGCGGCAATTTGGCGCCAGCTCCATTGCCAACATTTTGGTAAGACCAAACAAAGCGTATTTACTTACCGTATAAGACAAATAGTCAGGGGTCAGATTGGTTACCTTCTGATCCAGAATGTTGATGACACATCGCTGGGTTTTGGCATTGCTGGTAAAGGCCTTGGTCAAAAGTACCGGCGCCAGCGTGTTGAGATTCATATGCCGATGCCAGACATCGACCTCCAAATTGCCAAGGCGGTCCCGCTCATAGATTGATGCTGAATTGATCAACAATAATTCGCGTTCAGAGCCATTGGCGAAATCATTGGTGAAGTCTGCAATCAGCCGCTTTGCCTGTTCGGGATCAAGGAGGTCAGCCTGATAGGTTTTGATCGTACCGCCAGAGCCGCGCGCTTGTTTTGCGACCTGCTCAGCAGCTTCCCTCGATCCGCGATAATGGATGCCAACATCCCATTCATTTTCTGCAAGATAAAGCGCAATAGCCTTGCCAACGCGATGGGCGGCACCTGTTATGAGAACTGCTCGTTTTGCCAATTCTATCAATCCTTGAGAAAATCATTTGGTTGTTTGCAATCAAGCGATCATACAATTGCCCGCGCAAAGCTTCAACCGTCAAATCAGACCAGACATTGTCGGCAAAAGAACAAAAGACCACTCAAACTGGCGCATCATTACAGAGCCTGATCGGGCAACAGCCAAGCAGGCTCACCCATTAAAGGCCCAAAATCCGTCCTCAAACAGGACAACGACAGGGCATTTCAAAACGCGAAGAACAGTTGTGAGATATAAAAAATGGCGGAGAGGAAGGGATTCGAACCCTCGAGACGGGACAAACCGTCTACTCCCTTAGCAGGGGAGCGCCTTCGACCACTCGGCCACCTCTCCACCGCCGTGGATATACTAGGAAAGGACCTGTTATCAAGCAGTTTTTTCTAATACTGCGTCAAATATGGGGATTAGGTTACATGCAGTTTTATGCAGAAACAGGCAAGAAGCATTAGAAAAGCACGACACGAAATTGGCACACCCTCTCTCAGAGGCATATTCGGCCCTTGCAAAGCCAGGGTCCGCGCCCTCCTCCGCCTTGATCAAGTCAATAAACTAATGTTTATTGATTGACATGTTTCTGCGACTCGACGCGGATATACTGGATAGAATAAATATTTTGATAAAAAGGTTGGCGGTCATGCGCGGGACATTTGCAGAAAAAATCACCTTGATGGTATTTGCGTGGTCGCTGGGAGGCGTCTCGCTGGCCCTCGCCGACAATCAGCAAGATTATTGTATCAAATGCTCCAACCCTGATGAAACCTATATTTGCCGGATCACCTCAAAAGGTGATCAAAGCCAGGGCAAGCAATTTCTTTGCATCATGAATATTGCCAAAGACAACGGCCATGATAGCTGCAGCGCCACGGCGCAATCTGGCGCCTGTTCTGGCATTTTGGTACAATATGAAGTCTCAATGCAAGATCAACCACAAAGCCCGGTGGATACAGCGATAACAGGGCCTGACGAGGTTCTGGAGGCAGACCAGGCCAAAGGCGAACCAAAAACCTTGATAGAGTTTACCAAGCAGGCCACCAAGGCGACCTCAAAAGGTCTTAAGTCAGCCGGCAGAGATACCAAAAAGGTCATCAAGAATACAGGCAAGGCCATTCAAAAAACTGGCAGCAAAATCAAGAACTTTACCGACAAGGTTGGCGGCAATATCAAAAGTGCATCGAAAACCACCTGGCGATGCCTGACATCACTATTCTTCAATTGCGCTGGCGACTAGATGATTTTGAGCTAATGTTTGCGAAGCCATTCGCGGGCCTGGCGCTGTGCCATACGCAAATCCGTACGGCTAAGCTCTGAAGCGATTTCCATCCGATAGGTGCGCGCACGCTGCGAGCCCTTAAGAGCTGCCAGATTAAACCATTTGTGCGCGGCAACCAGATCGGTCTCAACATCGCGTCCAGTGGAATAAGTCAGTCCCATATGCAGAAGTGTTTCGGCTTCAGCGGATTTAGCTGTCAGTTGTGTTTCTTCGAAACCTGACCAAACATAACGAGCCATTATATTACTACCCCTTTACAATAAACAGCCCCCGAAGTTCCTTATTCCAGCGGACCGCAACAATATATACTGATCATGTAAATGCATGATATATATTGACTATCCACTTTAATTGTAAATTTTGTATGAAATTACCCCGAGACGACTAGAATAATTGATCGATAATTTTTTGTTTACTATGAAACATATATAAAATATCAATATAGATGTATTGACTGACAACAAATAGAGACGGGAAACTTATATTTTATTACCTGCTCCATGCGCAAATAGCCGGGGAACAGACTACTTCTATTGCCGTTTTTTAATTGGAGCGCCTATTTTTTTGTAACCGTCTGGAATCTCATATATTGCCTTGTTTTGGGGATAGGGTTTGACATTGTGCAACTCCTTGATCAGCCCTTTGCTACCCTGCTCCATGATCGGGAATCCAAGATCGGGCGCAAACAGCATATAGCTGAAACTCTTGGTTCCATTGGCAAGCGTCACGGTCATTTTCCATTGCTCAACCGACAAACCCTCAAACTGACGCGAATCGCTCATGCCAGCAATCATCTCACTGCCATCGGGAAACAGTTGCTTGATATACATATGACGCACGGGGTCCCACCAAACCTCAATCGCCTGCTTGCTGGCACGATTTCCCACGACCCAGCGCTCAAGGGACATTTTGCCAAATTTAACCAGACCCTCTTTACGGCATTTTTCCTTATCAACAAGATCACAAGGCGATCTATCCCGGCCAGATATCTGTTTTCGAGCAGGCGGGGTCTTGATTTCAAAATAAGTTTTACTGTCAGGAAACAACAGCCAGAACAGGCCACGAGGAGGTTGAATAATCTGAATGACTTTTTGCTTCTCGACCGTGAACTCGAAACGGGTCCCAAGCGGTGAGACATATAGTTTGCCGCGGCGCTCCTCCTGCCCGGGAGCTTTTTGGACAGCGTCGGCGACAAACGAAGACAGTTCCGCGCGCGCACTCTGCGAGCAGAAGCAAATGACGACTAATAACGAAAAGAAAAATTGACGGTTCATAACAAAATCATAAACCAGAGAAACAAAAAAAATGGTAGCGGAAAGTCTCCTTCCCACTACCATCATTCGTCAACTGGTATTTAGTTGGCTTTTGGAGCAGGAGCTGGTGCAGGAGCCACCGGTGCTGCTGGAGCTGGTGCGACGGGTGCTGCCTGTGGACCGCGATAGTAGCCCTGAGGAGCGCCATAGCCATTATAGCCGCCATTATAACCGTTATAGCCATAACCATTGCCAGTGCCCTGACCATATCCATTATAGCCGTTATAACCCTGGCCGCTACCACGCATATTGCTATTGCCTGAGAAGCCGAAGTTGAAGTTGCCGGTGCCTGAACCATTGCCGGTACCCCAGCCGTTGCCCTGACCATTACCCCAGCCATTGCCATTGCCCCAGCCACGACCATTGCCATTGCCCCAACCGCGGCCATTGCCGTTGTTCCAGCCATTATTGCCCCAGGTTGGACCGTTGTTCCAGCCGGGCATATTCCAGTTATTGCCGCCGCCACCTGGCCACCACTGGGCCTGGGCGTTGTCAACGGGAACGAAAGCTGCGCCCATGCCGAGCATGGCGACAACAGCAGCGCTTGTCAGTAGGTTTTTCATAATCACTCTCCACATTTCCCCTCGACTGAATAAAGTTTTCGTTCGGTGAGGGAAAACCAAACGATCCCTAATGGCCAACCAAAGCATTGTTGGCGAAACTTTGTGCACGCTCACGTGGCCTTGCTCACCACATGAAGCCCGGACCAAATACCCCTGGAGGCATGCCCGGATTTGATAATGTTGGTCCACCTCTGGACCCGTAGTTCAAACCGCCAGATCCCGGCAGGCCAGCGCCCGCATCAGGAGCATTTCGCGTGCCATACGGCGTTCCGTATCCTGGCGCCGCTCCATACCCTAAATAGGGATAAGGCAGAATTCGCGTACGCGGCGCTGCATCTGGTATGGGCGGCGGCGGGACATTGGCAAATGCGCCGCCCTGTTGCCCTTGATCACCTCGAACACGACCTTGAATGTTCGGTGCGTTCTGGCTTTGAATTTTTTCAGACCGCGCTCCTCTTGGGGGAAACGCCCCAAAAACCTTACCACCAAACCGTACACTGCCGCCATCTCTCGTCGCTGGCATTTGCTCTGTTATACGCGGCCCGACCCGGGAGCCTGATTGGGGCCCAGCATAGCCAAAAACTTCATCGCGATTGCCCTTACCTGGAGCGCTCTGCCATCCCATGTGCTCTCCACCAGGAATAGTTTTGCGGATCGTGCTTTCATTTGCACCATCATTTCTTGTTGGAGCGCGCGGGGCATTTTTGTTGCCGATCGCCTGATTATCTCCAACAAAACCTCCTGAACCCATTCCATTCAGATCGTAATAGGGTTGCTGCCCTTCCCCTGGCACTTCCATGCTCCAGGGATTATCGTCACTCGCGATCACAACCTGACTGCCGATCGGCAGCACAACGGCGATCAAAAAAGAAATCAAACGATATGACAGCATGTCACCTTGCTACTTTCCTTTTCCTCCATCAGTGACGACACCGCCCCACCAGGGAGCCGTTTTCGTCATGGTGTTGGTTTGACCAGCGTTAGAAGCGGAACCCGAAGTCTGACCACCCATCTGACCGCCCATCTGGCCGGCACCGTTCGCGGCACCACTAGCTTGACCACCCGTATTGTTTCTCATCCAAGGGGGAGGAGTTGGGGCCCAGTTAGGTTGCGCGGCTGGATTTGAAGCACTAGCCGCCGGAGCACCGGCGCTTGGTGCGCTGGCAGCAGGTGCTGCAGGCGTTTTCGCAACAACTTTGGCAGCCGGTTCGGCTTGCGCATCTTTTGCGGCGGGTAAACCCAGTTTCTTTTTGACCCAGTCTGGCATCGCCGGCTTTTTTGCCCATTCAGGCATGGCTGGCTTTTTAGCCCACTCAGGCATTTTCGGCATGGATGGCTTTTTAACCCACTCTGGCACTTTTGGCATTTGTGGGTTTTTGACCCAATCAGGAACCGTAGGCTTGTTAAATGTCCATCCAGGACGATTGCCAGGTACTGGTGCAGCAGTTGGCGCAGCAGCACCAGCATTGGGAGCCTTTGGTGCTTGTGGCGCGGCAGGAGCCAAGCCCTGACGAGGCATAACCGGAGGCCTGCCCATATTGGGTCGACCCGAACCACGTGGCGGCATGGCGTGCATTGGCCGTTGTGGCATTCTCATGCCGGGATGCGGCATACGAGGACCATTAAATGCTGGACCCTGTGGAGGTCTTTGCATATTTCCTCTCATCCACGGTGGCATCTGGTTTTGAGGCATACGATAGCCCTGTGGAGGCATCCGGTAGCCCTGAGGTGGCATGCGATAGCCGGGGCCTACTGGACGCTGGACCCGTCTTTGTGGGACTGGAGCTGCGTTTCGAGAAGGCGCTGCGCCAGGAACATTATTGATATTGCCTTGTGGTTGCCCACCAGCACGGCCTGGCCATTTGAGCCAACCTGGCATCCAGTTGCGGCCTGTTGGTTGCTGAGCTTGGGGCGCAGCTTGTGCCTTCTTTGCTTCTGGAGCCTTCTTGGCTTCAGCTGCCTTGGCAGCAGCGGGAGCAATAGGTGTTTTTACGGCTGGTGTTGCAGCCTTTGGCGTGGCGGGAGCTGCAGCTTTTGGTGCAGCTGGTGCTACAGATGGAGCCTTGGGTGGCGCAACCGGGGCCGGCATACGAAACTGCCCTGGATTATTGCCAAACGGTCCAAAATTGCCTCTGTTGAAACCTTGTCCGGTTCCCTGACCAGCGCCTTGTCCGGCACCCTGACCAGAAGCGTTACCGCCCATATTACCGCGAAAGCCGAAATTGCCACGAGCATTACCTTGAGCGTTGCCCTGTGTATTGCCTTGCGCATTTCCTTGGCCAGTTCCTCGACCATTGCCCTGATAGCCACCTTGATAGTTGCGAACACCGGCATTGCCAAGATTGGCGCCATTGCCAGCACCTCGACCGGCTCCCTGACCAGCACCTTGTCCAGCGCCTTGTCCAGAAGCGTTACCGCTCATATTACCGCCAAAGCCAAAATTGCCGCGAGCATTACCTTGAGCGTTGCCCTGTGTATTGCCTTGCGCATTTCC
>JAJRQA010000194.1 GCA_024280475.1 Alphaproteobacteria bacterium | reverse complement strand
TATGGCTGGTCTCACCCATTCAAATGATACAACCGGTAAAGATAAGCGCCGCAATGGTTTCCGCCATTTCTTTAACGCTTATATGTCTGGTGCAGCTCTTGGTCCCGTGCTTGAAAAAGAGTATGGCAAAGAGCGCCGCGCTTATCATTTGACAGCTGACTACACATGGGGCTGGACGCAAGAAGAAAGCATGAAGCGCACCACGGAAGCTCTTGGCTGGAAAACCGCCAAGGCCGTTAAAACGCCAGTTGGCGCAGGTGACTTCTCACAATATATCACACCGGTTCTAAACTCTGGTGCCGATGTGCTGATCCTTAACCATTACGGCAAGGACATGATCAACTCGCTGACCCAGGCTGTACAGTTTGGTCTGCGTGACAAACAGGTCAATGGCAAGAATTTCGAAATCATCGTGCCATTGTTCTCACGCTTGATGGCTCAGGGGGCTGGCGACAACATCAAGGGCATTCTTGGTTCCACCAACTGGAACTGGTCTTTGAAAGATGCGGGTTCTGCCGCCTTTGTTAAGAGCTTTGGTGCTGAATATGGTGCGCCTCCTTCCATGGCTGCTCACACTTGCTATTGCCAGACTTTGCTTTATGCAAATGCTGCTGAAATGGCTGGTACCTTCTCACCTGAAGGTATTGTCAAATCACTGGAGGGCTTCAAATTTGATGGCCTTGGCAATGGTCCAACTGAATATCGTGCAGATGATCACCAGTGCTTCAAGGATGTGCTCGTGGTGCGTGGTAATCAGAAACCAACCACAAAATACGATCTGCTGGAAGTGGTGCAAGTCACTCCTCGCGCGCAGGTCGAATATGATGCGAAGATCTTCGGTGGCGATCTGGGCCCGGTTAACGCCAAAGCCTGCTAGTCGTCTGATCTTCAAATATTCGCTCACCCCCGGACGCAAGAAGTCGGGGGTGAGTGGAATTTTTCTTTGATAGTGATCGTGACATTTTGTCAGCTATGGTCCAATATCATTCTGACTGATAGTTGAGCGTGGGGCTCGGAAAATAGGGAACTGATGGACGCCATTTTTCTGCAAATTCTGAACGGGCTGGACAAGGGTGGCGCGTATGCGCTGATTGCTCTTGGACTGACACTGGCTTTTGGAACATTGGGAATTGTCAATTTCGCGCATGGAGCATTGTTTATGCTTGGTGCGTTTTGTGCTGTGACCTTTAACAAGCTGATACGGCTTGATGAGGTTGTCCTTCACCCCACTCAAAAAACCGCATGGGGAACGCCGGTTGAAATCCGCACCCCTTATATCGAAACATGGCTGGGGGATTTTGGCACCTTCTTGATCGATTACTCCGTGCCCATGTCGATCATTCTGGTTATTCCTTTCATGCTGCTTGTTGGCGTGATTATGGAGCGCGGACTGATCAAGCATTTTTACAACCGCCCGCATGCCGATCAGATCCTTGTGACATTTGGTTTGGCAATTGTGCTGCAAGAAATCGTCAAGCATTATTTCGGGGCGAACCCTATTCCGCAATCGGCCCCCGATATCGTTTCTGGCAGTGCCAATATTGGCTTGTGGCTGGGGCTCGGGGAGAGCGTTGTTTATCCCTGGTGGCGGCTGGTCTATTTTGCTTTCTCGGCCATCGTCATTTTTGGGGTCTTCGCCTTTTTGCAATTCACGACCTTTGGCATGGTAGTGCGCGCTGGCATGCGCGACCGCGAAACTGTTGCCATGTTAGGCATCAATATTGAGCGCCGCTTTACCATCGTATTTGGATTGGCAGCCGTTGTTGCTGGTCTTGCTGGCGCCATGTATACGCCAATCCTGCCTCCTGATTTTCATATTGGTATGGACTTTTTGGTGCTGTCATTCGTCGTTGTTGTCGTTGGTGGTATGGGATCGCTTGGCGGTGCGGTGACGGCTGGGTTTTTGCTGGGGCTGTTACAGTCTTTTGCCTCGATGAACGAAGTGAAAAATATATTCCCAGGCATTGACCAGATCATTATCTATCTGGTGGCAGTGGTGATCCTGCTGGTATTACCTCGTGGTCTAATGGGCCGCGAAGGCGTGATGGAGGATTAGCAATATGTTTGGAACTTCCGTACGCGGTGACTGGCTGTTACTATTTGTGTTTGCAGCGGTCATTTTGACCTTGCCCATCACCTTGGTCCCTATTGGCGCGGCTTATCCCGATCTCTTGCAAAAATTTGCTATATACGGGCTCTTTGCCATTGGCTTCAATATCTTGTTTGGTCTCACCGGCTATCTATCCTTTGGTCATGCAGCCTTTCTGGGTGTCGGCTCCTATGCGGCGGTCTGGATGTTTAAGCTGTTCACAATGAACGTCATTCCAGCCGTCTTGTTTGCGATGATTGTTGCTGGCGTGTTCGCCTTTCTTATTGGCTATGTCTCGCTGCGCCGCTCGGGGATTTATTTTTCGATCCTGACGCTGGCCTTTGCGCAGATGTCTTATAATCTGGCATTGTCAGTTCTCACCCCCCTGACCAATGGCGAAACCGCCCTTCAGGTCCGTAGCCTGGCGCCATCAGATCGCGGTGCTGATTATGTTTTGAAGTTGGTGGATGAGGATTTGCGTCTCGTTGACCAGGCCTTTGGTATTGTCGAACATGGTATTCCCATTACCAATCTGTTTGGTCTCAAAATGAGTGGCTATCCGGGGTTTTATTTCTGCGCGGTGTTGTTGATCATTGGCTTTTACGTTGCCATGCGTATATCACGCTCAAACTTTGGCATGATGTTGCGAGCTATTAAATCTAACCAGATCCGTTTGACCTATACAGGCGTCAATACCCGCCCTTATTTGCTGGCCGCCTTTATTATTTCGGGCATGTATGCTGGACTTGCCGGTGGATTGCTGGCAGTCACCGACCCACTTGCGGGGGCCGAACGCATGCAATGGACCGCCTCTGGCGAAGTTGTGTTGATGACCATTTTGGGCGGTGTCGGCACCTTGCTTGGTCCCGTGATGGGTGCGGCGATCATCAAATATTTCGAGAACATTTTCTCGTCGATCAATGAAAATATTTTGCAGGCAACGTTTTCTTTCCTGCCCTCGGGTTTGCAAGATGTGATTGTGGCAGTGTTTGGCATGTTCACCGGAGCAGGCTGGCATTTGACACTTGGTTTGATGTTCATGATCATTGTCATCTTCCTGCCAGGCGGCATGATGGAAGGCTTTGCGCGGCTTTTTGGATTATTCAAACGCAAAAAAACGGTTGCGACATTATCAGCCGCCAATACACAAGCCCCCAATACACAAGCTTCTGATAAACAAGCCGGGGGAGAGGGCTAAACTATGGCAGTTTTAGATGTCACGAATGTCAATAAGAGCTTTGGCGGTCTGCACGCGCTCTCGAACGTTAATCTGAGCGTGGAAGAAGGGGCCGTGCACGCAATCATTGGCCCAAATGGTGCGGGCAAATCAACCTTCCTGAATTGCATTATTGGCCGACTTGCGCCTGATAGTGGCACTGTCATGTTCAACGGTACTTCATTAATCGGCATGAAACCGCACAAGATCAACCAGATTGGCGTCGCACGGGTATTCCAGACGCCGGAAATTTTCAGCGACCTTTCGCTCCTCGACAATGTTATGATCCCGGCTTTTGCCAAGGCCGATGGCTCCTTTGCCCTAAATGCCTGGCGGCGGGTTTCTTCGCGTAAAAATATCCGTGAGGAGGCCGAGCATATTCTCGAAGACGTCGGATTGATTGGGCAGAAAGATATTTTAAGCTCAAGCCTGTCACGTGGTGACAAGCGCCGGCTGGAATTAGCCATGTGCCTCATTCAGCATCCAAAGCTGCTTTTGCTTGATGAGCCAACGGCTGGCATGTCGCGGGCCGATACCAATAGCACGATTGATCTGCTCAAGCAGATTGGTGAGCGCGGCATCACCAAGATCATTATCGAACATGACATGCATGTGGTTTTTTCTCTGGCCACCAAGATTTCTGTTTTGGCGCAAGGGACGTTTATCGCCGAGGGTACTCCTGATGAGATCAAGGGCAATCCAGTTGTGCAAGAAGCTTATCTTGGAGGCGAAACCGTATGAGTGACAAACCATTTTTCGTTGCTCGCGATCTGCACGCTTATTATGGTGAAAGCTATATTGTGCAAGGCGTGAGCTTTGAGATGAAAGAGGGTGAAATTCTTGCGCTGTTGGGGCGTAACGGTGCTGGCAAAACCTCGACTTTGCGTACCATTGCACGCACCCAGGATCCAGCCTTGCAACGCGGTGAAATCTGGATGAATGGCCACGCCCTGCATGAAATGAAAGCCTATCAGGCCGCCCGGCTCGGCGTTTCTCTGGTGCAAGAAGATCGCTGCATTATTCCAGGATTGAGCGTTGAAGAAAATCTCAAACTGGCCCAGATCGCCGAACCTATTGGCTGGTCGCTCGACAAAATTTATGAGCATTTTCCAAGATTGGCCGAGCGCCGCAAACAAGATGGTAGCACTTTGTCTGGTGGAGAACAGCAGATGCTGGCAGTCGCTAGAGCCTTGGCGCGCGATATCAAGTTCTTGCTGCTGGATGAGCCATATGAGGGCCTTGCCCCTGTGATCGTGCAAGAGATTGAACGCATTTTGCAAGGCATCAAGGCGCTTGGTATTACCACTATTCTGGTGGAGCAAAATGCCGTTGCTGCGTTGAAGCTGGCCGACCGCGCCATGATCCTTGATACGGGCAAAATCGTTTTTGATGGCACCGCTCAAGAGGTGCTCGACAATACGGAACTGCGCCATCAATATCTGGCAATCTAAGAGCGGGTTGCATTCACTCGCAATCATTCCTGCTGGCATTTATGCTCCGTTTTCTGCGTGAATAACTTTGAATATTTCGAGATATATCCTGCATTTATTCACTTGAATCCGAACCAAAACTGCTCAGCTGTTTATGATCCCGAGTGAACGCAAAACGCTCTGGCCCCCATAAAATTGTCTTGGATCAAGGCGCAAGCTCGCAAACCTCCCCATGATTATTTGAGCATGACAAGGATACCAGCTTTATTGGTTGCCTGGTCGTGTGCTTGCGCATCCCAAAACCAATTTCAAGGGCGGTATAATCATGATAAAAGACATTCTCGTTCATCTGGATGCCAGTGAAACCTGTGCTCAATGTGTGGAAGCGGCCGCGATGCTGGCAAAGCGCAAGGGTGCACATCTGATCGGTCTGGCATTTGCTCTGGAGAGTTCCTTGTTGCAATATTACGGCGGCAAGCTGGCGATTGATTTGGCGGATCGCAACAAAGAAGCCACGCGCGAAGCGGCCAAGGCGGCCATTGATATTTTTGAGCGCGGCACCAAAGACCTTGAGATCAGCGCGCAGAGCCGCATTGTTGAATGTTCGACAATGGAGCTGGCAGAAAAAATCGCCTTTGAGGCGCGTCATGTCGATTTGACCTTCTTGGAGCAACCAAGTCCTGATCGCAAAAATCGTGGACTGGTGTCCTCTTTGCTGGAAGGTGCGTTGTTCAATACAGGGCGGCCGGTATATATCGTGCCTTATATCGGGCGGCGAGATACACCAGTGCGCAAAGCGGTGATCGCCTGGGATGGCAGTTACAAATCGGCACGCGCCGTTAATGACGCTATTCCTCTTTTGTCGGATCGCGGTGAAACGGTGGTGCTGATCATCGATCCTGACAAACGCAAGAAATCTCACGGCCCCAAACCTGGCGCTGATATTGCCGCCCATCTTGAGCGTCATGGGATCAGGGCGAGCATTGTCGTACAGCCATCCGGGGGACTTGATATTTCCACCACCATTCTTAATTTTATCTCTGATGCGGGCGCAGATCTGCTGGTCATGGGCGCATATGGGCATTCGCGTTTGCGCGAGCGCACATTTGGCGGAGTGACGCGCACAATCCTCGATCAGATGACGGTTCCCGTGCTGATGTCCAATTAATATTTGAACAAGTGCACCAATTATGGTCCATGATAGTCCCAAAAATACGAGGAGCGAGGGGATATCATGGATAACAGTCTTGAGGGCGACGCGGTGCGCGCCGCTCACCCGACACTGCGTGAAGCAATATTGGTGTGGTGGCAGATCGGCATTTTGTCGTTTGGCGGCCCGGCCGCGCAAATCGCTTTGATGCACAAGATGATTGTCGACGAGAAAAAGTGGCTGGGTGAACAGCAATTCTTGAATGCTCTAAGCTTTTGCATGTTACTGCCCGGCCCCGAAGCCATGCAGCTGGCGACCTATGCGGGATGGCGCATGCACGGTGTTGTCGGCGGTTTGATCGCCGGATTGCTATTTGTCATTCCAGGCGCCGTTGTCGTGCTGATACTGGCGATGATTTACGCCGCCTTTGGCAATGTTCCCATTGTGGAAGCCATATTTTTTGGTATCAAGGCGGCCGTTCTTATTATCGTTATTGAGGCGCTCTTGCGCATCGCCAAGAAGGCGCTAAAGCTGCCAGAACACTGGCTGGTGGCTTTCGTGTCATTCGTGGCGATATTCTTCTTCTCATTGCCGTTTCCCTTGATCGTTTTACTGGCGGGCCTTTATGGCTTTTTGCGCACTTCATCAGATGACCAGCCCGAACATCACGTCAAAATTATCATCAAGCCGGTGCAGACGATAAAGACAGTCTTGCTTTGGCTGGTGATCTGGCTGGTGCCCTTATTGGTTCTTTCCAGCGCGTTGGGAGAGGGGCAGATCCTGTCGCAAATCGGCTGGTTTTTCTCAAAGCTTGCCGTGGTGACTTTTGGTGGCGCTTATGCGGTTCTTGCCTATATGGGACAAGATGTGGTGACCTCTTTTGGTTGGCTGCAGGCCGGGCAGATGATGGATGGATTGGGATTGGCTGAAACGACCCCTGGGCCATTGATCCTGGTGACCGAATTTGTTGGCTATCTGGCGGCATATCAGCACGAAGGGCAATCGGCAATTATGCTCGGCATCGCGGGGGCTATCGTGGCCTTGTGGGCGACCTTTGCGCCTTGTTTCTTGTGGATATTTGCTGGTGCTCCCTATATCGAGTGGATCAGCGCGCAGCCTCGCTTAAAAGGGGCGCTGAGCGGCATCACCGCTGCTGTGGTCGGGGTCATACTCAATCTGTCACTTTGGTTCGCCCTGCATGTGTTCTTTGGCAAGGTTGAGCTGGTGCACAAAGGGCCTTTGACCCTGTGGACGCCGGATCTGGCGACATTGAATATGGGCGTGATCATATTGGCGGGTATCAGCGGCTATTTACTGCTTTGGCGTCATTGGGGGATCCCATTGGTGCTCACTATCGCCGCCGCTCTGGCGCTTTTGCTGCGTTTTTTGCCCCTGTCTTGAGCAAGGAGCGATATTGCCTTTTGCGCCAAAGCTTTTCTGGACAGGTAGCGGCGGATTTGTTATAGCTGAACGACTGGACTTGTTGAGGCGAGTGGAGCATGACTTCGCTGGCTCATATCTCATTGAAAGTCCGCACTAATTTGACCT
>JAJRQA010000193.1 GCA_024280475.1 Alphaproteobacteria bacterium | reverse complement strand
GCCACAAACTGGCTCTGGACTTACAACAACCAACGGCCCAATATGGCCATCGGCGGCATCCCACCAGCAGCAAAGCTGGCGAACGCCGCATGATAAGTCAGGTTCTACCAATAACCCCCGTTTAAAATGGGGGGATTACCGGGGCTCCCTACTCTAGGCGAACTCAGTCAGCAGTACTTTTGTGCCGGTAGGTGAGGGGATAAATGTGAGCAAGCCATCGGTCTGTTGCTTGGTGAGCTGCCTTTTGACCCGACTTACATTCGGCTTATTGCCTTTGATATGCCATCCCAGATCATCCGCTAATTCGCGGTAGCTAGTGGTGACATTGCCATTCTCATCTACCTTGAGTTTGAGCGCTTCGTAGATATCGGTGGGCTTGGTGTTTTCGCTCTTGCGCTTTCGCTGCGATTTGCTTCCCAGCAAAAGGCCGAAGGTGGCGACCAGTTCGATCAGAAGTCCGGCAAAAGCGAACATGCTATAGCGGACCTCGTCGCGGCTATAGCTGGTCAGGCGGGCGATACCGGCGGCACCGGGGTGAGTTTCGCGCGGTGGGCCAAGACGGGCCATGGTGGCGTTCTCGCGGGCGACAATGGCTAGCAAGCGTTCTTTTTCTCGGGCTTGTTTTAGTTCTACCCGTAGATCGTCGATGACAAGGCAGGAGGCTTTGCTGTCAGCAAGGGTCACATCGGTACAGCCTGATGTTCGTTTCCATATTTTCTTGTTGATGCTGGTTGGGCCAATCAGCAGTTCGATGGTTGTTGCAAGGCGGGCTGTGATAGCGTCAGCGGTTGTTAGCGCCTTATCGTGCCTGACTTTAGCTGTATTCCATAAAGCGGCTTGTCTGTCTGGCTCCTGCGAGCGGTGGGCGGCAAACTGCATCAGGGTGGTATAGGCGGCAAGGGCCGAAAAACTGACTAGCCCGGCTAGCATTAGCGTACGAACACCGGCCCAGCCAAAGGCACGATTCTTGAGATCGTTGCGGATATTGGGGGCCAGTGTCGGTTTGAAAAGGTCGATGGCGGCAAGCATGGCTGCCCCGCCCCAGCCCAGCATCCCAAATGCGGTGATGCCGTTCATGGCAGCCGAGCCACCGGCAACAATCCGCACCATTGTCCCTGAAAGTGAAGGAAGGGCTTCGCGAAACCTTGATATTGAGCTATGTGCCTTACTCATGGCGTTGTTCTCCTTTGAACCTTTTTTGCGTCATCACGCTCCGGGGTGGCGGCAACCATCGCCGGAGCATTTATTCTGACACCACACATAGCTCTGCTTCTCTAAATAAGCGTGTCTAAGAGGCAGAAATATCGGGAGAATATTGAAACAGGTGAGGCACAGTAGGGGAGGTGGGTGGCACTCCGGCGGTACAGGCGCGGATCGGTGGTGTTATGCTTGGCACAGCCCGAAAACTAGCGGTTTCATGCGATGGTGTGCTGCTGCTGAAACAGCCGCGTCACGGACTTGAATCTGTTCGCTCAGGAAAAGCTTGCTCTGTAGTTCACGGGGTTCAAGGCGACAATGTCTTCCAATGGTGGCTTAAGCCGAAAGGCTCGCGGCGTTCTAGCGAAATCATATAGTCTGACCAGTCTGAAACCATCGGGGCGCTCTGCTGATAAAGAGCGTTCGTTTTCAGAAATATAAAAGGGGGTGCGCTGGTGGCCTAATGTGGTTTTGATTTCGAGAAGGCGCTCGTTGCCTGATGGATCAAATGAGAGGATATCAAAGCCAGCCCCATCGCCATCCTCCTGTGATACCCATCTCACTTTTCGCGCCAGATCATCGCGCCCTTCAGCTTTTAGTTGGTTTTGTTCGGCACGAAAGACAAATTCCTCTCCCTTCAAGCCAAGAGTGCGATTGCGTTCATCTCGTTTGGCCGGGTCAAATTTTCTGACAAGCCTCACGAGTGGTTCCGATTCATCTGTGGCTGTTAGTTCAAAGGGGGGAGGGGCATCATAAAACAGGGTCGGTGCCTCCAAGAACCCAACTGAGGCGTTGTCGGTGTCGATGGATATTGGCTCTGGTTTTATGTCCAGATAACGCTCAATGCCATCGAGCAAGGCTTTTTGATAATTGTGCAAGGGTTTGTAGCCGATAATCCATGGCAGCCCCAGTCTTACAAGCACAGCGCTGATGTTCTGGTGTTTGAACTCTATCGACCCGCGAGAGCGGCCGGTCATTTTTTGCAAAGCAGCATTATGATGCGTCTTGGTAAAAGAGATGCCGCCGATTTCCTTTACAAGCATGTCGAAATAATCGGCCACGATCAGGTCGATCTCTTGATCACTCCAATCTGTTCTTGTGGGGCTCATGGTTTTCTATTTAGTTGTTTGGCAATGGTTTATTTTGAGAGATTGCACTTGCGTCTGGCTTTGGCCTGGTTGGTTGTTTCTAGTGATTGTCAAAATCATTGTAGGGCGTTTGTAATGCGATGGCTGCATATATCTCTAGAAGGCATTGTGTCAGGGGGTCTTCCTCTTTGACATAGCGGTACTCCATTTTCCGAATTCGTGATTTTGCGCTTTCGAAGGCCGCCTTGAATTCCGGTTCTTTTGCTAGTTCGTCTCGCGTTCCTTTACCTTTTTTATAGGCCGCCGCGTGCTTGCCTGTTTCTTCGCGAGCAAGCCGAAAGGCAAAAGAAGCCGTTCGATGCGTTGCGCCAGGATTGCAGTGACGACCGTAGCGCCCTTTGATATTGTTTGATCTTCCGACATAAAGTGGTTTTTTTTCAGAGAATAAATAAACCCCGCCTATGTTTTTGGGTAGCTGATCTTTCATGACTGGTATCATCTTTAATAGAATTTCGAATTTTGGATGAAGTCGTTCCACCAAGCATGCGAATTTTTCGTCCATCTTTTTTCTTCCTCGACCTTTCTATAGCTCTGCTGCTTACATAAGAAACCGGTCCTATCTCTTTTGGAGTCGTTAAATAGTGTCAGGGGTAGGGGTAATCCCCCCATTTTAAACGGGGGTTATTGGTAGAACCTGACTTATCATGCGGCGTTCGCCAGCTTTGCTGCTGGTGGGATGCCGCCGATGGCCATATTGGGCCGTTGGTTGTTGTAAGTCCAGAGCCAGTTTGTGG
>JAJRQA010000192.1 GCA_024280475.1 Alphaproteobacteria bacterium | reverse complement strand
GCCATTGATGGTCTGGCCAGCAATGACACTGTTTCTTATGCGGGATCAGGTTCTGGTGTGACGGTTGACCTTGGCACCAACTCTGGGACCGGTGGCTTTGCGCAGGGCGATACATTTACCAGCATCGAGAACATCACGGGTTCTGGTTTTGATGATACCATCACTGGCGATCTCAATGCCAATGTGCTGACCGGTGCTGCTGGTGTCGATACGCTGAGCGGCGGTGCGGGCGATGATACGATCATTGGCGGCGCTGGTGCTGATATCCTTGATGGCGGCGCTGATAATGACACGGTCGACTATAGTGGATCTGCATCAGGGGTCAGCGTTGATTTGACTAACGCCGGAGCGCAAATAAGCGGTGGCGATGCCTCAGGAGATATTCTGTCGGGATTTGAGAATGTCATCGGTTCTAGTGGCGACGATAGCCTGACCGGCGATGGCAATGCTAACGTGCTTACCGGCAATGGCGGGGATGATGACTTTTTTGGTGGTGCTGGCGACGATACGTTCATTATCGATGAATCATCGCTTAATCTGATGGCTTTGAGTGGAAATATGGTCGATGGCGGCGCAGATAGTGATACGGTCGAGCTGGAGGCCAGTGCCGGATTTAGTGAAGCAGATCTGTTGAGTGTCTTGACGGGTATAGAGATCCTCGATTTCACCAGCGCCAGTGTCGCTGCTACACTTACTTTGGATGTAAGCGATGTGCAGGGAGCCACCGATGTCAATAATACTCTCAACATCAATATTGATGGCGACGATAGTATTTCGGCGGTAGGAGGGGCAGAAATTCTGACCAACACCATCGGGTCGGTCACTACTCACGAGTTTTATACCGATGGGACCCATACGACGCTAGAGGCAATCTTGATTGTCAACGCCTAGTGCAAAAGGCGACATAGCGGCGAGGGCGGGACAACCATGCTTATGTCGCCTCTTGTCGAAGAGCCGTGATCGATCGAGTTGTCGAGGAATGGTTTGGTAAGGGATTGTTTTATCGAAAAGTAATGACTTGCTAATGCTATTGCCGAAGGGCGCGCTCTGCAATTCTGTTCATGGGCTTTAGCAGATAGCTCATCACCGAGTGCTTGCCGGTGAGAATATCAATATTGGCCAGCATGCCTGGGGTGACGGGTTTGTTGGGGCCAAAATCACTGGCGGCCGCTTCGAGGCGTACGCGAAAATAGGGTTGACCCTGTTCATCGGTGAGCGCGTCAGGTGATATTTCAGTGACCTTGCCAGAAAGACCGCCATGGATGGAATAGTCGTAGGCGCTGATCTTGATGACAGCTGGCAGGCCCGGCCAGACATTGGCGCGGTCTTTGGGTGACAGACGCGCTTCAATGGAAATGGCTTTGTCAGCCGGGACGATTTCAGCCAGCTCTTGACCTGGTTTGACAACACCGCCAATGGTCGCAACGGCAAGACGGTTGACGATGCCGCTAATGGGCGCGCGCACGTCAAAACGGCGATTGCGGTCAGACATGGCCGACAGGGTTTCTTCCAGTTTGGAAATTTTCAGCTGCACTTGTGTGCGCTCTTTTTCGGCTTCCGCGCGAAAACGAAATCGGGCCTCTGTTGCTTTGCGCTGCGTCTGTTTGACATTGCTTTTGATGCGCGGGATCTGATGATTGAGATCTGAAATGGTTGTTTTGATGCGTTGCAGAACGGCTTTTTTCTCGAGCAGTTTATTGGTCGAGGCAGCGCCGATCTTTACCAGCCGCACCAGGCTTTGAACCTGCTCACGGACCAGCTCGCGCTCGCGGACCTTGTTTTTGAGCCGCGCTTTGAGTTCTTCAAACTCCAGCCATTTTTCATTTGACTGATCTTTGAAAATCAATAATTGCTCATTGAGGCTGGCCTGACGACGGGCGAACAGGCGTTTTTCATTCTTGATGAGTTCAGGATGTTTTTGCACAGACGGGGTGGGGAATATCAGTTTTTTTGAGCCATTCGCCTCGGCACCAAGTCTTTGATGTTCAAGTTTTTTTGCTATTAGATCCAAACTGACACGGCTGTTTTCTGCGTGCGAAAAACTGTTTTTGATACGCAAAAGAATATCGCCTTTGGAGACGCTTTCTCCCTGTTTGACGAGAATTTGCGCGACAATACCACCTTCAAGATGCTGAACAATCTGATTGTTGGTAGCGGGGATAACGCGTCCTTCGCCTCTGGTGACCCGGTCGAGATGCACAAGATTGGCCCAGAGGATAAAAATACCAAAACCGATGGTCACCGTATAAAGGAATATTTTTTGCCCCGATGAGCCGATCTTGTCGCATTGACGCGCAAAAAGGGAGAATTCGGGGGTTTTTATGTCCACAGGTTCGTCGTTCATTTGATTGGCCATCATGATGATCCGCGTAATTTTCAGTTAATTACGGCCTACGACACAAGGCGTTTACAAGTTCTTAATCAATGGAAACATAGTTTTGGAAGAACTGCATTTGGATCAATCGTGCCAGATGCTGGTTTCTTGATCGATGGTATCTTAAATTTTTGGCTCTCACACTGGTTCGGCGTTTGGATGTGGATTGAAAGACATGCAACACGCAAAATTAGCAAAAGGGCTGAAAAAGGAGCGCGAAAATAGCGCGCCCAAAACGGTGCCCGTTGGCTCGATATTTCCTGAAGGGCAGGGGGTACAAAAACCGCGCGCCAAGCCGCAACAGGTGATACCCGGCACCCTGCCAATTCTTCAGCAACTACATCGCTTTGCTGCACTGATGAGCGGTCGCGCGCCCCATGAGATCAAATCGCCCACTCATATTGCCAATCATGCCGGTTCAATCACCAGAGAAGTTCTGTCGGCAGCGGCAGGGAAACTTGATCTTGGTGTGCAATATCAGCTCCGTGAGCTAAAGACGCTCAAGGAAGCAGATTTTCCATGTTTGCTGCCTCTCAATGATGGAACGGCATTTCTTGCCACTGGTTTGCAAAACGACAAGGTGCTGCTGGTTAAGCATGAAAACGATATAACTGGCGTGCCATTCAAGGAGTTTGGCGAGCTGTATGCCGGGCTTGTTTTACAATTGCACTCATTGCCCATGAGCGAACAAGAGCCTGCAGCAAAGCAAGCAGCTCCGCAGGGACAGGGCAATGGCAAACTGGCCTCACAGATATTCAATGCGATTCTCACTCATAACAAGGCCCAATTGATGCAATTGGCGCTGGCCGCGGTTCTGAGCAATCTGCTGCTGGTGGTGCTGCCTTTGTTTATCATGTCGGTCTATGATCGCATTATTCCGCATCTGGCGATGGAAACATTGTGGGCTCTGGCAATTGGCGTGTTGCTGGCGCTGGCGATTGATCTGGGTTTGCGGGTCGTACGCTCCACCATGCTTGAAGCCATTTCGACGTCTGTCAGTAATCACTATCATGGGCAGTTCTATAATCGACTGATGCGCTTGCAAATGTCGTCTATGCCACGTACGGCCGGAGGGCTGTCGGGAGCGATCAACGAGTTTGATAGCCTCTGCCGCATCGTGCCTCAGGCAATTATTGCCGTAGCGGTTGATCTGCCGTTTTTTATTCTCTTGCTGGGGCTGTTATATTATATGGGCGGTGCCGTGGTTATCGCGCCGGTTTTGGGGATCATGGTGATAGCGCTGGCCAATGTGGTGACGTACGCGAAAGCTCGCGAAGTCAATGCCGCCAGTATCCAACTTTCATATCAGCGTGCCAATCAACTGATTGAAACTGTCGGGGCGATCGAGACCATCAAGGTGACCCGCTCCGAACATCAGCTCCTGGCCAAATGGGAGCAGCTGATTGATCGCGGCGCTTATTTTTCGTATCTGGCTCGCCATCAATCCGGTTTTGCTTCCCATCTGACTATTATCACCGTGCAGGTGACCATCGTCCTGACCTTGATCATCGGGGTCTATGAGCTGCAGGCTGGCGGCATTACCATGGGGGCGCTGGCGGCTTCGTCTTTGCTGGTCGGCCGCGCCATGGCGCCGATGGGTAATTTGATCGCGCTTTTTGTGCGCGGCTTTCATATGGTGCGCTCCAGTAGCGCTATTGAACAGATCCTTGATGCGCCGCAAGAGACAGCTGGCGATGAGCACAAGGGCAGCGGCGCATGTTTTGCGGGCGAGATCAGTTTGCATGATGTGAGCTTTGCCTATGAGGCTGGCGGGATTAATGTGCTGAACGAGCTTAGTTTCACTATTAAACCCGGCGAGCGCGTTGGGCTGATTGGCCGCATTGGCTGTGGTAAGAGTTCGCTTTTGAAACTGTTGCCGCGGCTGGATCGCGCAAGCAGCGGATCCTTGTTGATCGATGGACACGATATTCGCCAATATGATGCTGGCATGTTGCGGCAGAATATGGCGCTGATGCCGCAAGAAGCAGTGCTGATTGAAGGCTCTTTGCGCGACAATATCTGTTTTGGGCTTGGCGAGATTGCGCGTGAGGATTTTGAGCAGGCGGTTGAGCTATCGGGTGTTAAGGAATTTGCTTCCGTGCATCCGCAGGGATATGGCATGCAGGTCGGACCACGCGGCGAGAGACTGTCGGGGGGAGAGCGGGCTGGTGTGGCCCTTGCCCGGACCTTGTTGCGGCCCTCAAAAATGGTACTGCTAGATGAACCCACCGCGGCCATGGACAATGAATTGGAGCGCCGGATTGTCAGCAATCTTGGTAGCTGGCTCAACGAGCGTACATTGATTGTCGCCACCCATCGCGCTCCCGTGCTGGCGCTTGTCGATCGCATCATCTGGCTGCACAAGGGCCGGATAATAGCTGATGGTCCTCGCGATGATGTGCTGGCCAAGCTTAAAGGATAATTCATCGTGGCAAAACGCGAAGCAGAAGCGGAAAATCACTGGCCCGGTTTTGTCGATGTGCTCTCGACCATCGTGATGGTTGTGACATTTCTGCTGATCATTCTTGGTATTGTGATTTTTGTCATCTCGAAAAATATCTCGACAGAACTGGAAAATGCGGCTCAGGAAGTGGAGGCGGCGCAGCAGGCGCTGGCAGATGCGCAAGAAAAGGCGCAAGATATGAAAGAAAAGGCGGAAGATGCCCAAGCCCAAGCCCAAGCCCAAGCCCAAGCCCAAGCCCAAGCCCAAGCCCAAGCCCAAGCCCAGGAAAACAGTGCCAGCTCTAACAAGTCAGCTGCCGTGTTTCGCGCCCAAATGTCGGAAGAGCTGACGCAAAATGATGAGATCGATAGTGAAGACAAGCTGACGGTGCGTACACGACAGACCAAGAACACCAAGCAGATCGTCATATCGACCAGCGAGAAGGAAACAGATCCGCGCAAGCTCAAGGTGACGAGTTCAAAAGCGGCCCTGTCTCTGCTTTTCAAAGGTGGCGTAAAAATTTCGCCGGACGCAACCTCAGAGATACAGACTTATCTGAAGTCGAATGCGGAAATAGAGAAAACAAAAAATTACGAGATACGAGCTTTTTTCAATACGACCACCGGTTCCATTAGTGAAGCCAGACGACTGGCCTATTATCGTGCTCTTGCGACGCGCAATCAATTGCTGACTTTGGGCGTCAAGGCTAAAAAAATAGCGATTAAAGTTGCGGCTTCTGGGCGGGGCGAGGACGCAGGCAAGGTGAATATTTATCTCAAATAGAAAAATTCTGAGTTTCTTGTCCAGACGAACCGCCTTGCTTCGCACTGGTGTCAAAGTGCGAAATTAACTTGTTATTGATCAATTATCATTATCACTCGAACGTGATTGTAATGCGCTTGAATTAATCTGACGGTTTTGATAATCGCGCATCCGGGATCACGAATGAGACAAGACATTCAAAAACAACTCTACCGCATGACCTTTGTGGTACTTGTAATGATTGCCCTTGGCGTCTGGCAGCGTGATTTTGTGGTTACGGCCATCAATTCCAATATTTTTCTCAATGCGACGATTATCGGCACATTTGTGTTCGGTCTGGGACTGGTTTTTAAATACCAGTTTGATCTGCGTAACGAGATTATCTCCTTTGAAGCCCTGCAAGAGAAATATAATGATATTTTGCGCAGGGACGAGGATGAAACTGATCCATTCTGGCGTTTTCAGCGCTGTCAAAAACCAGCCATAATATTTTCGCCTCCACGTGTCATGTGGCAGGCCTATTTTCTCATCTCCGACGAGATGTCGCGGACCGGTAATCTAAAGATTTCCGCTGGAACCATGCAGACGCTCATCGATGGTATTGATACCAAGCTGGATGACCAAAAAAGCCTGTCGACTTATATTACCGGTCTGCTGGTGTTTCTTGGCTTGATCGGTACATTTGTAGGACTGATGGTGACGCTGGCTTCGGTTGGCAAGATCATTGGTGACCTTGATCTGTCTGGGGGAGGCGGCACGGAAAGCATCCAGCAATTGATGACCAACCTCAAGACACCGCTTCAGGGCATGGCGACGGGTTTTAGCTCGTCCTTGTTTGGGCTGGTCACGTCGCTTGCGCTTGGCCTGATTGTACGATTTCAAAGCCTTGCAGCTTCCAGCGTGAAACTTGGTTTTGAAGCCTGGCTGTCCAGCGTGGTTCACATCACTGATGATGCAGATGGTGGCGGTGCTGTTGCCGGAAGCGCGGGACAGGGCATTGACCCCCAGCATTTGCGTTTGATGTATAATGTGGCCAAATATACGCTGACCTCGTCGAACAGAACCAATCGTACACTCGATAAACTGGCAACCGCTGTTCTGGAGCTAACGCGCGAACAGTCCAGGCAGGAAGCGGCGACCAGCAAGCTGTCGGGCCATATGGAAAAGAGTGCACAATACCAAGGTGCGATGTCCTATCATCTTGGACGCACCGCCAAGGCGCTTACAAGTTATGAAGACGCGGCTTTGAGCGCTTCGCAGCAAACCAGCAGTCAACTTGATACGGTGGCTTCAACCCTCAAGGATCTCACATCAGAGCAATCACGTCACGGTAGCGCTACCAGCGAACTGGCGGGCCGTATGGAGGAAAGTGCAAAATTGCAAGGCATCATGTCTCATCATCTGGGTAAAACGGCGCAGGCTTTGGCCAACCATGATAATGTGGCGGTTAAGCTGCGCGAGATTGATGTTGTCCTCAATGGCAGGCTTGATGGACTGGAGGGGGCGATTGATCGATCTGCTGGCAATATTGAGAGCCTGACTGAAGAAATGATCAAGCTCGCGCAACCCGATGAAAGCGCGCTTGATGCGGAATATCAGCGCATGATGGCGAAAATTGAAAGCACCATAGAACGCGATGCTGTAGCACAAGAACCCATTGCTGTGAACGAAAGCGGCGCAAGGCCTGCGGGGGCACCACGCTCAGCTGCGGGGCAAAACGGGAGTGTAACACCGGCCTCGACAACATCTCCTGGCGGCGACCCCGTTGGCGAAATGAGAGACAGGCTAACCGGTGCCTATGGACGCGGAAAGGATAAGGAAGTTTAATATGTCAATGCTTTCCCAGCTTTTTGATCGAAATCTTAGGAATAAAATCCCGTTCTTGCGGATTGGCTCGTCTGCTGATCGTCGTTACCAGCGGACCGATTGCTATATTATCAGCTCCTTGTCATTGATGAGTCGCCCCATCATGTTTGATGGCGTGGTCGACAGTGTTTCTTCTAAAGGCATGCAGTTTCGTCCAGCTTCCAGCTATATTCTCGATCGTCGTGGTGAAATGGTCGGCATTGATATTAATTACAAGACCTATTTTGGCACCATTGTCGCGGTGCGCCAGTCCGGTTACGGGATCGCGTTATCTGAACCGATTTCAGATGAAGAACTGGATGGCATTTTGGAAGAATATGGCTATGCCAATGCGCAAGAGGCCGGGATTTCTGCTTGAATATTTATTATTGCGGTTCTGCGAACAGCGACGCAAATTCTCCATAACCCTGATCTTCCAGCTCGCTGCGCGGGACAAAGCGCATGGACGCGGAATTCATGCAATAGCGCATGCCGGTCGATGGCGGACCATCCTTAAAGACATGCCCCAGATGACTGTCACTTTGTGAACTGCGTACCTCTGTGCGGGTCGAGAACAGCTTGGTGTCGGTTTTCTCAACGACAAACTCCTCTTTTATTGGCTTGGAAAAGCTTGGCCATCCGGTGCCGCTATCATATTTGTCGCTGGACAAGAACAAGGGTTCACCGCTGACTATATCCACATAGAGGCCTTCTCGTTTTTCGTCCCAATAGTCATTTTGAAAGGGTCTCTCCGTGCCTTCGTTTTGCGTGACATCATATTGCAAGGGAGTGAGGCTTTTTCTTAGTTCATCATCAGAGGGTTTTTTATAGCTCATGATATTTTCTTTCCAAAAAGGAGGGACTGATCATAATCTATGGCCTTGTCATCCATATTGCAAAAGGTTCGGTGCTGAATTGTTTGTGATGCCGGGTCTTGCTAGCGGTTGTGATTAACGATAGGCCGTGATGAATGACTTGATTTGTCGCCCTTGTTGGGGCAAAATGGCTCATGTGTGGTGATTTGGCCGGTCGGCTTGCAGCCACGTTAAAAAAGTCGCTAAAAAAGGCCGAGGGATCTGTGAGCCCGGCTTTATGAATGCGGTAAAGTCGGTTTTTTTGTGCGCCTGATTTGCATCAAGGCCACGAGGAGGTAAGGCAGATGTCTCAACCCGATGCCCCAGATAAGGGTCACGGCGACCAGCCTGGCAAGAGCAAGCCGGGGACAACCGTCTATGACAGCCACTCGGTGACCTTTCGCGAAGACCAGCCACTGCAACTTGATAGTGGCGATCGCATTTCCCCCTATACCATTGCCTATCAAAGCTATGGTGTCCTCAACGAAGACAAAAGCAATGCTATTTTGATCTGCCATGCGCTAACAGGTGATCAGCATGTGGCCAATGATCATCCGCTGACCGGCAAGCCCGGTTGGTGGGACGTCATGGTTGGTCCCGGCAAGCCTGTTGATACGGATCGCTATTTCGTTATTTGCTCCAATGTTATTGGCGGCTGCCTTGGTTCAACCGGGCCAAGCTCCCCAAATCCCGCGACTTTCAAACCGTACGGGCTGGATTTTCCGGTCATAACCATTGCCGATATGGTGCGCGCGCAAGCCAGCTTGATCGATTATCTGGAAATTGACACTTTGTTTTGTGTGATGGGCGGCTCGATTGGTGGCATGCAGGTACTGGAATGGGCGGCAAGTTACCCGGCTCGTGTTCAAACCGCCATCCCCATCGCCACAGCGGCACGCCATTCTTCGCAAAATATCGGCTTTAACGAGGTGGGCCGCCAAGCCATCATGGCCGATCCCGACTGGCACAATGGGCGCTATTATGATCATGACAAGCGCCCCCGAAAAGGCCTTGCGGTCGCTCGCATGGCGGCACACATTACCTATTTGTCGGAAGAGGCCATGCAGGAGAAATTTGGCCGTAATCTGCAAGATCGTGACAAGGTGACCTTTGGCTTTGATGCGGATTTCCAGATTGAGAGCTATTTACGCTATCAAGGTTTCAAATTTGTCGAACGGTTCGACGCCAATGCTTATCTCTATATCACGCGTGCCGTAGATTATTTTGATCTCGCCGCCGATCATGCTTCTGCTGCTGGTGGCTCGCTGGCCGATGTGTTCAAGGGCACCAAGACGCGCTTTTGTGTGGTGTCCTTTACCTCCGATTGGCTTTATCCAACCTCGGAGGCTCGCACCATCGTCAAGGCCCTTAACGCCGTTGCCGCCAAGGTCAGTTTTGTCGATATTACAACCGACAAAGGGCATGACGCCTTTTTGCTTGAGGAACCAGAGTTTTTTGATGCTATCAGAGGGTTCTTAAGTTCGGCCGCCCGCCAAGCTGGCCTTGAACCGTCCCGCAAACCTGCGGACAAGCCTGCGCATATGGGGGGAGAGACCTCATGAGCGAGCATTTGACAAACGGATCCGAGCCGATCACTCGCGTCGACCATTTGCTGATCGCCAGCATGGTGAAACCAGGCACCCGCGTGCTTGATGTGGGCTCAGGGGAAGGTTCACTGCTGGCCTTGTTGGAGATGCAAAAACGGGTTGATGGGCGTGGCATCGAGTTGCGCCAGGAAGGGGTCAATAGAAGTGTTGCCAAAGGGCTTTCGGTTATTCAAGGCGATGCCGACAAGGATCTGGTGGATTATCCAAATGATGCCTTTGATTATGCTATTTTGAGCCAGACCCTGCAGGCCACCCACCAGCCGCGCGAGGTGCTGGAGCAGCTTTTGCGCATTGGTCACCGGGTGATTGTTTCCCTGCCCAATTTTGCCCATTGGAAATTGCGCAGCCAGCTATTGCTGACGGGGCGCATGCCCGAGACCTCGCATCTGCCCTATAAATGGTATGACACCCCCAATATTCATTTTTGCACCCTGAAGGATTTTCGCGAGCTGTGCTTTGAACTTGGGGCCACCATCGAGCAATCCTATACGCTCAATTCCTACGGCTATAAACTGCCCTATGCGGTGCCATATTTCCTGCAAAACCTTATTGGCGAACAAGCGGTATTCTTGTTGAAGCGGTAATTAGAGGACTGTTCGTTGGCTAAGATGGACATATTGGGATCGTTTTTGAGCGGCAAGGCGAGCCATTGTTTAAGATGGTTCTCGGATATTTTTGCGGGTCAGACCTTTTCAATAACTCGACCATTAAGGCCACAAAAATTCCGGGATGACGATCGGGGAGGAGTTCACCAATCGTCATCCTTGAAAATAAGCGGCCACAGGGCTTTTTCGGGGCGATGAAGCTGCTCTGCATATTTATCGAGGATCCATTCTTGGCGATCTGTCATAGTGCCGCTCAAATACCCGTCCGCAAATAAGCAGGTCGCTAGTGAGAGATCCTGATCAATGCAGAGCAGGGGAGCAAGGAAATTTCCCAAGTGGCGTGCTGGCGCTGTTTTAACGCTGCGACAATGCACGCCTTGACTTTGCCCCCATTATTCGATTCTAATGCGCTTAGCGACACTCCCAAGACGACTGAATCTTGATGGACTGCTGACCGCCTCGATAAAGGGGCGCATCATTTCTTTTTGTATTCAGGGTGTTTCGCACGATGGATCAACGCCTTTTTAAAGGCGCGATCACGTCGGCAACAACCAACCGCAGGCAATGGGTCGGCGGTTCTTGAAGTGAGCACAATCCCCAAAATCCGGCCTTCGCGCATGCGCGATGCAACCGTTTGGCGAGTGATTGTGCACAAATTGAATTGAGAAAATATGACTGAATTTGCAGGCCTTAAATTGGCCTCACCCATCCTTCGCGCTGTCACAGACGAAGGCTATACAACTCCCACCCCCATTCAGGCGCAATCGATTGATGCGATCATTGATGGCCATGATCTGATGGGCGTGGCCCAGACAGGCACCGGCAAAACGGCGGCGTTCAGCCTGCCATTGCTGCATCTGTTATCTGATAATGAAGGCCGTAAGGCGATCTCCTGCCAGCCAAATGCACTCATTCTTGCGCCGACCAGAGAGCTGGCCGGGCAGATCCAGGACAGCCTTAGATTATATGGCCGCCATGTGCCGTTGCGCAGCATGGTGGTTTTTGGCGGCGTCAATATCCGTCCGCAAATCCAGGCGCTCAAACGCGGGGCCCATATACTGGTGGCAACGCCAGGTCGCCTGATTGATTTGATGAACCAGGGCTACTGCGATCTCAGCAAGGTTGAAGTTTTTGTGCTCGATGAAGCCGATAGAATGCTCGATATGGGCTTTATCCACGATGTGCGCAAAGTTGCAGAAAAACTGCCAAGGCAGCACCAGACCATTATGTTCTCGGCCACCATGCCGCCCAAGGTCAAAAAGCTGGCGGACGGCCTGCTGGATGACCCCGTGCATGTCTCTGTGGCCCCGGCGGCGACAACCGCTGAAAAAATCGAACAGTGGGTGATGTTTGTGCCCAAAGACAAGAAACGAGTTTTGCTTGAGGAAATCATGCAGGACGAGGCCATCAAAAAGGTGCTGATTTTTACGCGCACCAAACATGGTGCCAACCGCGTTGCCAAGCAATTGGTACAAAAGGGTGTGAGTGCTGACGCCATTCATGGCAACAAGACGCAAAATGCCCGCCAGAAAGCCTTGAAGAAATTCAAGGCCGGTGAGGTCAGGGTATTGGTGGCAACCGATATCGCCTCGCGCGGCATTGATGTCGATGGGGTCACCCATGTGATCAATTACGAGCTGCCAAATGAACCTGAAAGCTATGTGCATCGCATTGGACGAACGGCAAGGGCCGGTTGCGAAGGTATCGCCATTTCTCTTTGTGAAATGGATGAGCGCGCTTATCTGCGTGATATTGAGCGGGCCATTCGCGCCAAGGTGCCGGTCGATAAAGAGCATCCCTGGCATAGCGAAGAAATATCCGACCATACTGGTCCCGCTCCCAAACGTAGCGGCGGCGGCGGTGGCGGTGGTGGTCGTGGTCGCGGCCGAGGTGGCAATGGCGGCGCAAACGGTGGCGGTGGTAATCGCCGCAGAGGTCAAGGCGGCGGCGGCGGCAATCCTCAGAAAAAACGGGGCAACAATGCCAAACGCTCACGTCCAAGAGCTGCTTAGAGTAAGTGGTTGTTGATTTCCAGGCGGGCGATGGTCGATTGATCGATCTTTGCCCGCTTGTGACCCGAACAGGACATGCTGGTTTGTTTCATCTATTCAAGATGAATTCATTTCAGCAGCTCTATCATGCGTTTGTAGCGATGTGATTGGGCATGCTGCAATGGCGTAATGCCATCGCGATCTGTGATCGTTTTATCTGCGCCTGCATCGATAAGCGCCTTAACGATATTCGTGTGGCGTTCCTCGCCATCACCAAGGATGACGGCTTCCAGCAGCGCCGTCCAACCCAGATTATTGATATGGTTGATATCGATATTGGTCGTCAGGAGAAAACGCACAACTTCTAAGTGACCGTGATGAGCTGCTGGTGTGAGCGCCGTTCCGCCATAGCGATTGATGCTTTTCAGATCGGCTCCTGCCGCGACAGTCAGTTTTAGAATTTCCAGTTTTCCCTCAGCCCCTGCGTAAAGGTAAGGGCTATCATTCAAATCATCTTTGGCATTTACATCTGCCCCCGCCTTTATCAGATGGCGTGCGGCCTCCACTGCATTGGCATAGGTTGCGACCAGCAATGCGGTTTTTCCACTTTCGTCCTTGCTATCAACCGGAACGCCCCTCTCGATGGCTTGCGATAATTTTTTGACATCATTGGCCCTCGCAGCTGCCAGGAATTCCTCAATCATCGATTGTTTCGAGACTTGTATGGGGGCTTTGGCGTATAAATTTGATGGGGCGAGCGAGAATTGAAATATGGCTGCGCCAAGCAGCAAGGCGACTGTTTTTATGGTCGCAGGAACACCTGTCTGATTGGCGCAGTTTTGATGATTTCTCATTTTAAGCTTTAAGGGCATTGCATTTTTCCCTTATGATCAGACCTCGACAGTGAATTGCCCCATCATACCAGCATCTTCATGTTCGAGTATATGGCAATGATACATGTAGGGCCGCTCGGGATCAGCATAATCCTCGAATGTGGCAATGACGCGAACCGTCTCACCAGCGCCCACCAACACCGTATCTTTTAACCCGGTTTCTTGTCCGCGCGGCGGTTTGCCGTTACGATCAAGGATCTGGAATTGGATATCATGAATATGGAAAGGGTGAGCCATAGGGGATTTGTTGACCACTTCCCAGATTTCGGTTGCGCCAAGTTTGACCCGTTCATCAATGCGTTTCATGTCCATCTCGCGGCCATTGATTGTAAAGCCGCTGCCACCTCCCATCATCATCATGCGCCCCATGCCCATTTGGAGCACGAAACGGCGGGTTTTGCTGGCATCGTTTGCCTTCATCAACGGTATCTGAATAAGCTTCGATGGTACGGCAGGCGAAGTTTTTAGAGCGCTTGAGGGCTGGATCTGAAGCACTTGAAAACGGAGATTGTCGTCACCCATCATGCCCATCATGCGCCGCATCATGCCGCCTCCCATCATACCACCGCCGCCGCCCATCATACCCATTCCACCAGCTGCCTTATGAGGATAGGTGACCAGTTTGGCCATTTTCTGATCGCTGACATCGACAATGATCTCAGCGCGTTCACCTGGTGAAATCAATACGCGATTGGTCTCGAACGGGGCTGGCAGCAAGCTGCCATCACCGGCGATGATGTGGAACTTGCGATTATCTGAAAACCCAAGATTATAGATCCGGGCATTTGAAGCGTTCAACAATCTTAGGCGAATTTTGCCTGTCGTGGCCTTGAAAGAGGGGGCGATGGCGCCATTGACCAGTAAGACATCGCCCTTCATGCCCATCATGCGGTCGGGCATGGAGGAGAGATAATCCAAGGAGCCATCGCGATTGAATCGCTTGTCCTGCAGAACAAGGGGAATATCATCGACGCCATAGTCTGACGGTAAGTCAAGGTCTGGTGTGCGTTGGTCATTGACGATTATGGCCCCGGCCATGCCGAGATAGGCATGAAGACCAGTCTTGTGCAACAGATGCGGGTGATACCAGAACATGCCGGCATTTTGTTTCACCTTGAAGTCCGGCCTCCAGGTTTTGCCGGGCTCAATCATCTGATGCGGCCCGCCATCGGCGCGTGCCGGAATATGCAGCCCATGCCAGTGGATTGTTGTCGGCTCTCCAATACCGTTTTTGACGCGTATCTCCACCTGCTCTCCATCGGTGAGATTCAAAGTGGGGCCGAGATATGGACCGTTAATGCCAAGTGTTGGCGTCGAAAGACCGGGTAAAAAATGTGCGTTTCCCCGTTGCAGAGCAAGATCAAAGATACGCACCCCGGATTCCACGCGCCCTTTGTCGAGCGGCGGGATCGGCAGATCGACGGGATTGTCCGAGCGAGCCAGTGCGGGAGCGGCTCCAGGGGTGGAGCGCAAACCCGCGCCAAGTGCTGTTAAAGCAACGCCAGCTGTCAGTCCGGTTACGACCGTACGTCTTGTTATCATTTCAAACCCTCACATTTTTCTATTGAATTATTTAAGCAAAGCTTCCTTGCTTTGAGTGTACTCGTGTTCATCTATTTCCCCGCGCGCATAGCGTTGTTTGAGAATATCGAGCGGCGAGGGTCGGGAGAGGGAGGAGGGATCTGCGCGGCCGCCGAACCAGCGAACAACCAGCACGATGAGATAAATAACCAGTACCCAAAACCCGATCATGACCACGGGACCCAAAAACATGGCGCCACCTCCTCCAAACCAACCAAACCCTTCCATCACTGTATTTTGATTCCACATCATCTTTGCTCCGATCCATGACCTCAAAAATTATATTCTTCGTGAAAGATAATGATTCCAGTTACTGGAAGCTCAAGAGGTCGGAAATGATTGGTCATCACAAAGCTGTGATATTCCTTTTGCAGGGAATAAAAAGGGGTGAGTGGTTGGAGCGGTTTGCGCTGTTGGGTCCCACAGGATTGATGTCCAACAAGGGCCTGCCGGAACAAAAATCGCCGCAGGGATCAAGGTGGATTAATGGCAATGCCTCGCTCGCCATATTCACTGGCCATTCTCCCCGAACCAGGGATATGAAGCTTTGCCATTGCGCACCCACGGGGCGGAATCAGCGGTTCTTTTAATATTGGTCCAAAGATGGTCTTTGTGGGGGAAATTACGCTTAAGATTAATCAAATGTAAATCAATCCGAAATAGCACTTGTCATATAATTCTCTCGTTACAGCCCGAATATTTTGACAGCTTGTGGGAACGAAAATGAACAACCAATACGAAAAACTGAATTCCAGCCAATCTGGCAAGTCAATGAAAATTGGTGCCAAGATTATTGCTCTGGTGGGATTTTGCCTTGGACTACTTGTCCTTGTTTCCGGCGTTAGTATTTGGCAGATGAACAAGATCGGCGTGGAAATCGAAGCAATTGCCGAACGCGACCTGCCGTTAACCGAAGCCCTGGCGTCTGTTACTATTCATCAGCTTGAGCAGGCTGTGAACTTGGAACGCTCTTTTCGTGCGGCCATTGAAATGAGCAAACGCCATGAAGCAAAAGCTGAATTTAAAAAAGCTGTTGGCACGTTTGAAAGGCTATCGAAGAAGGTCAAAAAAGAATTCATGGCTGCACAACTCATCGCTGAGCGTGCTCGGGACACAGCCGCAACAGAGCAGACACGTCGCGAATTTGCTAACGTTTTGGGAGTTTTGAAGAAGCTGAATGTCGAGCACGGCGAATATGACAAACATTCGATCAAAGCATTCGAGCTGATCAGTGCTGGCAATTTGTCTTTGGCAATACAGTCATTGCCAAAAATAGAGGCTGAGGAAAAAGATCTCTATCAGGGGTTAGGAAAAATACTGTTAGAGGTCGAGAAATTTACGGCTCATGCCGCAACTATGGCTGAGCAGCACGAAGTTTTCGCCCTGAAACTATTGATGGTTATTTCTGCTCTTGCACTGCTTACTGGCAGCGTTGTCACGTTCTATCTGGTCAGAGCGACTATTTCACGTCCACTTTCCGAGATCGTTACCGGGCTTGAAGCTCTCAACAATGGTGATATGTCTGTTGATGTCAAAGTTTACAATCAAGATGAAATCGGCGCTGTAGCAAAGGCTTATGTCTTGTTCAAAGAAAAAGCTGCCGAGAATCTGCACCAAGAAAAACGCAAGGTGCAAGAAAACCGTGAAAAGGAAGAGAAGCGCTCGTTAATGGAGAAAGTCACGGCAGATTTTACAACCAATGTCGAGGGCATTGTGCACACCGTGTCATCTGCATCCGCCGAACTGCAAGCAACTGCGCAGTCAATGACCGGAATATCAGAGCAAACCAGTCATCAGGCAGCTGAAGCCTCAGCCGGGTCAGGACTGACCTTGACCAATGTGCAATCTGTGGCCACTGCCACCGAAGAAATGACCAGCACGATTGGGGAGATCAGTCAGCAGGTTGAGCAGGCTTCAGGCGCATCCAGACAAGCGGTCGCAGAAGTTGGTAATACCAGCGAGCAAATGAATGCTTTAGCACAAACTGCTGAGAAAATTGGTGAAGTCGTGGAACTGATTTCTGGCATTGCCGAGCAGACTAATCTGCTAGCGCTCAATGCGACGATTGAATCGGCGCGTGCAGGCGAAGCAGGCAAAGGGTTCGCAGTCGTGGCGGGCGAGGTCAAACAATTGGCCAGCCAGACAGCCAAGGCAACCGATGAAATCTCAAGGCAGGTCGATGATATTCAAAACGCCACCAAGCAGGCGTCTGGTTCCATAGAAAGTGTCGCGCAGGCGATCAACAAGGTCGATGAAATCTCGACTGCAATCGCGGCTGCCATGGAACAACAAAGTGCCGCCACGCAGGAGATTGCCAGCAGTGTCAATCAAGCCGCTATCGGTACTCAGCAGGTGAATGACAATATCTCGTCTGTGTCCGAGGCCTCACAAGAAGCAGGAGCGGCTTCAGGCCAGGTTATGGAAGCGGCGGGAGAGCTTTCCCAGCAGGCGGTTTTGCTGAAAAACGAAGTCGATAGTTTCATTGAAAAGGTACGGGTCAGCTAGCACTGATCTCACTTGAGCGCATTTCAATACCAAGAACACCCGGCAGAGGCTTCGTCCTTTGCCGGGTGTTATGCGTCATATCTCACCGCTCGCGCAAACTAATGGCGCTTGGCACCGGTATGAGCCTTGCCGGGATGCGAGACTTCTCCTCTTTGAGCAGGCCGCTATAGACCTGCTTTTTGGCGCAGACAATATGCACGCCAGCAAAGGCTGGCCACAGGCGTGCCCCCGTGCGTTCGAAGGCAATCGCAAAACGGATCAGCAAGGAGCGGTGCGAGGGCGGCATGAACAAGGCTGGGTGCCATTTTTGAGGGATGAAATTGGTCTCGGCCAGCAGTTTTTCCAGTTGAGCCCGGGAATAGGGGCGGCCATGGCCAAAGGGGGTGCTCTCTGGTCCAGCCCACGGGCCGCGCCGGTTCGGCACAATCAGCAACAGCTCGCCTTCTGGTTTGAGGACACGCCAGGCTTCTTGCAGCATATCATGGCCGTGCTCACTCATCTCAAGAGCATGCACCATCAACACGCGCTCAACGGAGCTGTCGGCAAGAGGCAGATTGCTTTCATCAATGAGCGCCGCTTTGTAAGGTCCCTCTGGTGGCCACATGGTGACGCCTTGATGGGCGGGCATCAAGGCGCAAACAGCGGTGCGCTGGAGAAAGGTACGCAAATAGGGGGGAGCGTAACCAAGACCAACAATCTGCTGGCCCTTTGTATCTGGCCAAATATTGCGGATTTGACGCCGGATGAGGCGCCGCGCGACAGCGCCAAGCGGTGTTTCGTAAAAATCGCGAAGTTCGGTGACAAACAGATGCATGCGGCCCTTACTTCCTCTTTTTTCTGGTGTGTTGGCTGACTATCGCGTCGGAACCGGTTCATCACCGCGATAATCGTAAAATCCCCGCCCGGCCTTTTTGCCAAGCCAACCCGCTTCCACATATTTAACGAGTAGCGGGCAGGGGCGGTATTTACTGTCGGCGAGGCCCTCATAAAGTACCTGCATGATCGACAGGCAGGTATCAAGGCCAATGAAGTCGGCCAGTTGCAGCGGGCCCATGGGATG
>JAJRQA010000191.1 GCA_024280475.1 Alphaproteobacteria bacterium | reverse complement strand
GGCACTTTGAGACATCTTAAGAGGCCTCGCTTCCTTCGGCATGGTTAATCTGTGGGCTTTTTTGCACGGTCAAATGTGCACAATACTGCGTACTCCACAGCTCAGTTATAACGAACCCTCAAGGACTGCATTGAGCGAAAAGCTGCCCCAGTAATCTCGCCAGTAACCTCTTTTGGTTCTCCAGCAACCCACCTGATGACATTTTCTCCTTATTGCTCCGCACAAAGATGACATTTCCTCCTTATTGCTCCGCACAAAGATGTACGTTTTGCCCTGCCTGTTATATGAACATAACAAGAACTCATGTGTGGGCAAGCAGCAAGGAAGGGCTTATGTCAAAACACAAAATCGCAGAGCTGAATGACCTATTGCGCCAAACAGGCACTGGCGGCAAACTCATGATCACGGCAGGCGTTGCAGCGAAAGGACGGGATTTTGTCAGCAAAACCCTGAGCGCAGTTCGCGCATTTGACAGCTTCACCCCAGACAACGACCCGTGGAAAGAGCATGATTTTGGCAGCATCAAGCTGGAGGGTCACAAAATCTTCTGGAAAATCGATTACTATGACAAAGAAATGGAATACCATTCACCAGACCCGACTGAGCCCGCTCTGACCACCCGCGTTCTGACCATCATGCTGGCTGAAGAATATTGAAAAGCTATGCGGCTTTTCTTTTCAACACTGGCTACTGTTATTCAAAGAGCAACTATGATATTTCATAAGGAAAGAAGTTTGCAGCACTGCAAATGAGCAAGAGGACGTAGATATGCCATTGGACCGCATCACACTTGACCCTGATGTCATGGGCGGAAAGCCTTGCATACGAGGACTTCGCGTCACAGTAGGAACAATACTTGGTCTGCTCGCTGCTGGCCACTCTCGCAAAGAGATCCTCAAATCTTACCCCTATCTGGAGCCGGACGATATTGATCAGTGTCTTGCTTACGCTGCTTGGCGCATGGAAGAACGTGACGTGCCGCTGGTTGGTGCATGAGTATCCGTATCCTTGTTGACATGAACCTTTCACCCGACTGGATTGATGAGCTGATCAAGCAAGGGTGGCAAAGCGTCCATTGGTCCGCAATTGGCGACCCCAAAGCTCCTGATCGTGAAATCATGGATTGGGCAAGAGCGAATCACCACATCATATTCACTCACGATCTTGATTTTGGCACTATGCTGGCCCTGACACACGCCAAAGGACCAAGTGTAATACAGGTTCGAGGGCTGGATGTTCTTCCAAAACCCTTGTCACCGATTGTTGTCGCGGCTATCAAACAATATGAATCTGATCTGGAAAATGGCATTTTGATCGTTATTGATGAAGAGAAAATGCGCGTGAGACTACTGCCTATTTAAACAACATTTCTTCCTCACTGCCCCTCCAGCAACCGATAAACAGAAGCCCGGCCAATGCCCATGATTTTGGCAATCCTTGTGGCACCAAAGCCTTTGGCTTTCAGGTTTCTGACCTCATCTGCATCAATGACTGGCTTGCGGCCCTTGTAAATGCCTTTGGCCTTGGCTTTTTCGATGCCTTCCGCTTGCCTCTCCTTGCGCAGATTGGTCTCGAATTCGGCAAACACGCCCAGCATATCAAGAAATGCCTTTCCTGCGGCTGTAGACGTGTCTATGGGCTGCTCTGTGGCCTTCAGATCAACGCCCTTGGTCTTCAGCAGATGCACAATGTCCTGTAAATCCTTGATGGAGCGGGCCAGTCGATCAATCCGCGTGACCATCAGCACATCGCCTTTTTGCAAAAATTCCAGCATCGTGTTGAGCTGCTCACGGCCCTTGCGACTGGAACCGGACATTTTCTCAGCCCGAATGACCGAACAACCAGCCGCTTTTAGTGCTTCACGCTGGATCGTCAAATCCTGCTGAACCGTTGAAACTCTGGCATAGCCATAAACCGGCATAAAAAACTCCTCTATGAGACCATTTTGTACTATTTGGGTTTAAACCCGCGACAAGTGGTGTCTTATAATACAAATTATGACCCATAAAGTACACCGCATGTGTACTATGCCAACTGTTCTTTTTGCCTATAGGTTAATGGAACAAGAGAGTTTTCTACCTGGAGCAGCAGAAAATGGTGCCATACTCACAATGTCCTGCACTTGCCCAAGAGAAAGGATGATTGCACTGCGCAGAGACTACAGCATGGCTCAGCTTTATGAAGTGGGGATAAGCTGAAAATTTATACGGATCTATTGATAACCAAACACGATGGTGCTTAATAGGCTCACGTTTGTAATTATGCATGGCAACGATTGATGTGGGATCTCAAAATCACCTAAATCCAGAAGACTATTTTTGGTTCAGATGATCTGCAAGTAGATCACCGGGGCATCATTATGTTGGGGACACCATGACCGAGGAGCAAAAGAAAAAGCTCGAACAGCAGCTCTGGAAAATCGCCAATGAGTTGCGTGGCAATATGAATGCCGATGAGTTTCGGGATTATATCCTCGGCTTCATTTTTTACAAATATCTTTCCGACCTGATGCTCAAGGCTGCCAATAGAATGCTTGTGGCGGATGGCATTGACTATATGTCGCTCAACGAAAAGACTGACGAAGGCCGTGAAATCCTCGACGCTGTGAAGGTCGAGACAGTGAACGAGTTGGGCTATTTCCTGAAACCTTGCGAGCTGTTCACTGATATTGCCCGTCGGGGTGGTAACAGCGATGAGGGCGAGAGTAATTTCATCCTTGATGACCTGTCCAAAATTCTCGCCAATATCGAACGCAGCACCATGGGCACGGAGAGCGAGGACGATTTTGACAATCTGTTTGAAGACCTCGATTTAACCTCGACCAAGCTGGGGCGCACAGAAAGCGCCAAGAACGAGCTGGTCACCAAGGTGCTCACCCATCTCGACAAGATCGATTTCGGGCTGGAAGACGCTGATTCTGATGTGCTTGGCGAAGCCTATGAATATCTGATCGGAAAGTTCGCGGCAGGGGCTGGCAAGAAAGCTGGAGAATTTTACACCCCGGCAAAAGTTTCCACCATCCTGTCCCGTTTGGTCACCACTGGCAAAGACCGACTGCAATCGGTTTATGATCCCACTTGCGGGTCTGGCTCCCTCTTGTTGCGGGTGGCCAGAGAGGTCAAGGATGTCAGTGAGTTTTGCGGTCAGGAGCTTAATCGCACCACCTATAACCTTGCCCGCATGAACATGATTCTGCACGGTGTTCATTACAGCAAATTTGATATTCGTCAGGAAGATACGCTGGAGCACCCCCAGCATGAAGACAAACGCTTTGAAGCTGTTGTCGCCAATCCGCCATTTTCCGCCAAATGGAGCGCCAACCAGCTATTCATGAGTGATGACCGCTTTAGCCCTTATGGTCGCCTCGCGCCGGCTTCCAAGGCCGATTTCGCCTTCATTCAACATATGTCCATCAACTGGCCGAGAAGGGGCAAATGGCTGTTGTGATGCCTCACGGCGTGTTGTTTCGTGGCGCGGCAGAGGGGCATATCAGGCGCTATCTGATTGAGGACCGCAATTATCTGGATGCCGTCATTGGCTTACCTGCAAACATTTTCTACGGAACGGGAATTCCTACTTGCGTACTGGTGTTCAAGAAATGCCGTGAGCATCCCAAAAATGTTCTCTTTATCGATGCTAGCGCCCATTATAAAAAAGCCAAAAACCAGAATGTTTTACGTGACGAAGACGTTGACCGGATCATTGATGCTTACAGAGAACGCAAGGAGGTGGACAGGTTTTCCCACATCGCGCGCATCAGCAAAATTGCTGAAAACGACTATAACCTCAATATTCCGCGCTATGTGGACACATTCGAACCTGAAGAGCCAATTGACCTTAGCCAGGTTACGCAAAAACTTACTGCGCTAGAAAAAAGCATGGTTGAGACAGACAAGACAATCACCGAGTTCTGCAAGGAACTGGGGATTGTCTCGCCTGTTTGAGGTGGCGAAGTGAGCGAAGAAAAGAAAATACCAGCTTTGCGCTTTTCTGATTTTGATGGGGAGTGGAAGCTTCAAAAAGGCGGAGATTTCTTTCTCAACAGTCGTGAGAAGGGCGAAAAAGGACTGCCAATATATTCTGTTACCATTGATCGTGGAATGGTTCGAAGAGATAGTCTTGACCGGCAAATGGGAGCCAATGCAGCGGACGGAACCAACCTCAGGGCACAGCAAAATGACCTCGTCTACAACATGATGAGGATGTGGCAGGGAGCCGTTGGCATGGCCCTCGAAGAATGTATGGTCAGCCCTGCATATGTTGTGCTTACTCCCAAAGCTAAGACATACTCAGAATACTTCAATCAATGGTTTAAGTCTGCTAAAGCTCTCTACAAGCTTGGAGCCTATTCCCATGGTCTCACCAAAGACAGGCTGAGGCTGTACTATAACGACTTTGCTCAAATTCCAATGCGACACCCTCTCTTCGAGGAACAAAAAGAAATCGCAGCCTTTTTGGGGGCGGTGGATGAGAAAATCGATCAGCTGCGGAACAAGCGCGACCTGCTCACCGACTATAAAAAAGGCGTCATGCAGCAGATATTCAGCCAGCAAATCCGCTTCACCCGTGAAGATGGCACCCCCTTCCCTGACTGGAAGGAAAAGCGGCTGGGAGAGGTTGCTGGACGTAAAACTGAGAAGAATATAGACGTTGATTATACGCTGGTCCTGACTAATTCAGCAACGAAGGGGATTATCAACCAACAGGACTATTTTAAAAAGGACATTGCTAATCTGGATAATTTATCAGGATATTATATCGTTGAAGTGGGAGATTTTATCTACAACCCGCGTATATCCACTTCAGCCCCTGTCGGCCCGATAAAAAAGAACAAACTCTGTGTTGGTGTGATGTCACCACTTTACACCGTCTTCCGATTTTACCAAGAAAAGACCTCCTTTTTTGAGCATTATTTTGAGACCTCCTTTTGGCATCGATATATGGGCAGTGTTGCAAATTATGGCGCTCGGCATGATCGCATGAATATTACGAACGCAGATTTTTTGAATGTGCCATTGCCACTCCCCCACGCAGACGAACAACAAAAAATCGCAGACTTCCTCACTGTTCTTGACGACAAGATCAGCGCGGTTTCCATTCAGCTTGAACACATGCAGACCTTCAAACAGGGTCTGTTGCAACAAATGTTTGTATAAGGGGGCTGATATGAGAAATGTCAGAACTCTTATTGAGGAGTACAAAGATCAGGAAAGCTATGCTGCTTTCAGCTATCATTTCATTGTCATCGACAAGGCACTGGCAAATATTGATCAGAACCCGGATGTAGCAATCGACTGCTCAAAATCTCTTATTGAAGGCGTCTGCAAAAACATTCTCAATGCCCTCAAGGTGACGGTTGACGAGCGGCATATCGAAAGCCACACGCTCAAATCTCTTGTCACCAAAGTCCTCAATGAACTGGCCAATCATGATGAACAGCTTGAAGCAGGATTTGTCGAACAGCTTATACCAGACCACAAAATTACTGACCGTTTTCCGCCCATTTTCTTGCGGCGATTGATGTGATGCGTCCGGTTTCTTTCACAAGGCTATTCCAGGCCCTGCAGCAGGCGTCGACGATATTATCATAGTCTTCGAAGACCTG
>JAJRQA010000190.1 GCA_024280475.1 Alphaproteobacteria bacterium | reverse complement strand
GGATCTGTCCACCGGCAATGGCGGCATCACTGTCGACGGCCCTAATGGCAAGCTGAGCCTGTCCGCCCCGCCTGCCACCACAAGCCTTGTGCGCAAGGTCGGCCGTTATGAACTGGAAATGACGAGCGCAGGTGGTGATGTTTACCGCGTCATCAGCGGTGCCATTTCGCCGGTTGAGGAGGTCGTAATATGAGCATTGGCACTGAGGTTTTTATCCAAACAACAACGGTCGATGGCCTGATCGTAACCAATCAGGTGACACAGAGCATTATCGGCATTCCAGGATCGCAGGGACCTGCCGGCCCACAAGGCGCTCCAGGGCTACAAGGGCAACAGGGCCCGCAAGGCCTCACCGGTGCGACAGGGCCGCAAGGTCCCATTGGCTCAACTGGAGCGGCTGGGCAGGGTGTGCCGACAGGTGGCACGGCGGGGCAATCGCTACGGAAAAATTCCGGTACTGACTATGATGCTGCTTGGCAGGACGCTTTTCCTGCGCAATTTGGTTCGGGCGAAATTATTAATACCGATTATTCTGCCGCAAAAGGTCCAGATCTTTTCACGAACGGCACGGGACTGCTTGGAAACAATTACAACCTTCCAGCAAGCTATGTATTTGATCCAGTAGTTACGCCAAATCTACCCGGTGCATTCAGGCTGGACGGCTACTACCCTGGAGCGCCGGTCTCCACGGAGTTTCTCGCCGTTGACCCGAATATCGTTTACAGATTGTCGGCTTATCTCAGGCAGGAAGGGCTTGCGGGGGACTATACTGCATTTGCCAATGGCGAGCGACATCAACAGTTCATGGGCGTTACGTGCTACGACATTGACAAAAAACTTATCATCCCGCCAATGCACCTCAGGATCAAGGACGGCGGCGTTGATAGCTTGACGACCCTGACGGCACCGCTGACGCCCGGTGACACGACGATCACGGTCACCGATGCGACGGGCTGGAATAATACTGATGCGTCAATCTACAGAAGAGGCATCACAATTTATGAATATAAAAATAGTTTCGGGGCTAAATATACCGATTACAGTCGATTGTTCGTGCAACAAATGTTTGATGTCGGCGGTGTGAATAAAACGACCGGCGTCATCACCTTAAATCAGCCACTGCCGAGCGGTCTTGCAAATCCAGATGACCCGAATGGTACGTGGCCCGTGGGCAGCAAGATCGCCAATCACCAAAATGGCGCAACGTACAAATACGCGTTTTTTGGCGGGTTGATCGTGCCTGCTGTTGATACGTGGTACAAGACGACGAATTTCATCGGCGGTATTGATGGGTCGGCTGGAAATAACGGCGTAAATTTTGCGCCGGGCACAGCATTTGTGAAATTAATGTGGCTTCCAAACTACTCAAACCGGGCTGGTGGGTTTTCGATCTTTCCTGATACGGGAGGAGGCCATAGCGTTTGGTTTGCAGGCATCTCAGTCGCTCCCGAGCGCGGCGCCGTACTTGTCACCGAAGCGACCGGCGCGAAGACACCGCACATCCCCAGGGCCAATTTGTCTACAAATATAATGGATGTGGTTCCGGGCGCCTTAACTGTGGAGCAGGTTTAATGAGTGATACGCCGATCATCGCAGACGCCGCCGCCTTTGTGCCGGAAATATATGACCCCTCGGCGCAAGTCGCGGCGCTGCACGGTGGGCACGGCTGGACTAAACGAGAAATAGTGTCACCTCTGTCACGGCTCGAATGTGTCTGAACTCACTCCGCTCGATTGAATGTCAACCCTGCGCCAGATCACAAAAGCTCTCTTGTGAAGCTTGACACAATAACCGTTGAGAAGCGTTGAGGATCAGGCTTGGTCGTTTCTGGTGCTGTAATTTATGATCACGGCGCTGCTGCTGGACCGGCCTGTTTCCAGTCTGCCGGGTGTTGTCCGAGGCAATGTGGCAACTACGCAACATCACGTATTCAATTAAAAATTGCAACCTCTGGATGCTTACTTTTTCATTAGCGAACCTTGAGAAGTTGGGGGTAGCAAATTTATATTTGTAATTTATTTTTTTTCTCTGAGCGGGAGATTTTATCGTGCTTAGTAGCAATTGGACAGCATCCACCACACGTCGTGGTGGGTGGCTTATTTTAGACTCGATTGTTGTGGCGGTTTCGATCATTGTCGGACTTTTTATCAGTGCCGAGGTCGTCGAAAGCTCGCTCAGTTTGAAGATGACGCCGATCAAAGCACTGGCTATCTATTTCGTTATATATTGTTGGCTGGTTGCCGTGTCTGCCGATTACCGCAAGGCTTTCCGCCGTTGGCAAAGCTATCGCGACGATCTCAGTCGTATCGTGGCAACTGCCAGCTTGTCGACCATATCATTATTTGTGCTGTTCTACTCCATTCCCTACAAGTCTTTTCAAGCATCACTGCACGATGCGTTATGGCCCAGCCTAGTCGTGCTGGTCTCTCTTTCTCTGCTGCGGGGCATTGAGCATCTGGTGATCCGTTGGCGCTATGAAGGAACGACGGTGCTGTTTGTTGAGATTAACCCTCGCTGGTATGACAGTCTTACTGAGATCAGGGCTTCCCTGGTCGATAATTGGAGCATGTCCATTGTCGCGCTCAAACAACGCCATGATAAAACAGCTGAGCCGCCGGCGGATGTTGAAGTATGGGATGAGGCCCGGTTCAGGCAATGGCTGTGCAAGGACATAGGCAAAAAACACAAATGGCTTGTCGTGCTCGGTGAGGACCAACCAAAAACGAAAATGCACGAAGAGTTGATTCGTAAAATCTATGGCACCCCCATTCCGACGACCAATATGGTGGATTTTTATGAGGAAGTTCTGGAAAAAACCCCGCTTTTCGAGGATGACACGAGCTGGCACGCTTCTATATGCCTGCCGCAGCCGAGTCGGATAGATCTAGCGATGAAGCGTATGATGGAGATTTTTGTCTCACTGCCGTTGTTTATTCTGTCGTTACCGTTGATGTTGGTGCTTGGGATTATTATTCGTCTGGAATCAAAAGGTCCGGCAATCTTCAAGCAGACACGTGTTGGGTTTAGGGGCAAGGATTTTACCTGTTACAAATTGCGCACAATGGAAGTGCATGAGTACGAAAACCAAGTAGTCTCGAAGGATTACAAGCATCCATTCCAAGAAAGTTATGTCACAAGGTTTGGCGACTTTCTTCGCCGCACCGGCCTGGACGAAGTGCCACAATTGTTCAATGTTCTCAAAGGCGATATGAGCTTGATCGGCCCGCGTCCGGAGCGCCGTAAAATTGTCGAAAGGCATGAAAAATATCTACCGTTCTATGCTGTGCAGAATAGCATCAAGCCGGGCTTGTCCGGCTGGGCTCAGCTGCATAACGGGCAGGATATCGATGAATCTAGCATTTTTGAAAAGACCCGCTACAATCTCTATTATGCCAAATATTTTTCGTTCTGGCTGGACCTGCTGATTTATATTCGCACTTTCTCCAGACTGATCGTCGGCAAGAAACCGCAAAATCTATATGCTGCCGACGACCAAGAAAAAGCCACCAGTGCTCCCAAAGCAAGTTCAATTGGACAGCAACACTCGGCATAACCACTGTGTGGAGCGCTGCAATTATTGAAGGTCATTTCATTCAATCAAGCTGGAGCGGTTTTTCAAAAATGACCAGCATCAAAGATAAGTAATAGTGAGCGATACAATTCGTGAAAATCGTCATATTCAGCCAACTGTTTTATCCCGAAGTTGTCTCCATAAATGAAGTGGCTTCGCTGCTCGTTGCACGCGGTCATGAAGTAACGGTCATGACCGGCTTGCCGAATGCGCCGGTTGGCAAGATTTTTGATGGCTATGGGCCGTTCAAGCGGCTCAAGGAAATTTGGCATGGCGTCGAAATTCGCCGCAACTGGTTGATCCCGCGCGGCAGCGGCTCAAGCTGGCGTCTTCCCATAAATTACGTCTCTTTCGCGGCGTTCGCCTCACTCATGCTGCCACGCCTAAGCGGTAAAAAACCAGACATAATTTTTGTTAACCAGCTTTCTCCCGTCACCAAGGCGCTTCCGGCAATTCTGTATAAGAAAATTACCGGCGCGCCAATGGTCATGTGGATACACGATCTTTGGCCCGAAAGCGTGGCTTCATCCGGCGCGATAAAAAACAAACGGGTCATCGGTGCAATTGGTAAAATGGTCAACTACATATACCGTCATTGCGATTTGATTTTTGTACAATCAAAGGCGATGAACCCGAAGATTGTGGAGCGCGGCGTTTCACCAGGCGCTATCGCTTTTCTACCCAATCCCATTGACACATTCTTTGTCCCCGTAGCGCCCGGCAAGACGGCACAGCGTCCCGAGGCGCTGGCTCAAGTACCGCAGGACGCATTCATATTGATGTTTGCAGGTAGTATCGGTCGCTCGCAGGATTTGCCGACCATTATTGCGGCCGCCGACCGGCTGCGCCAGCACAAGGACATTCACTGGGTGTTTGTCGGTGGCGGCTTTTCTCAGCCCGAAGCCGAGGCAATGGTCAAGAAGCGCGGCTTGGAAAAGTGCATTCATTTTGTCGGCAGCCATCCGATTGAGGCCATGCCGCAATTCTACGCCGCTGCCGATGCGATGCTGGTAACCTTGAAAAACGAAGAAATTTTCGCCCTAACCGTACCGCTGAAAACCCAGGGCTATCTGGCCTGCGCCAAACCGTTGATTTGCAATGTGCCGGGCGAAGCGGCGCGTATTATAAACGAGGCTGATGCTGGTTTTACAGTACCGCCAGAAGATCCCGAAGCCCTGGCCGATGCGGTGCGCCAAGCCTACAATATGCGCGGCGCGCAACTGGAGGCAAAAGGCCGAAATGGCAGGCGCTATTTCGAGGCAAACTATACCCAGGAGAAAATTCTGGATGCGTTAGAGGGCGCATTGCACAAGCGTATTCTAAACAGTCGGGACGAAAATCTAGTATCCCCAAAAGTAAAAGCCAACCCTTAAATATTCAGAGCACACATCATGTTTGAAAATAAAACCATACTGATAACAGGAGGCACCGGCTCATTTGGTAAGACAATGCTTCAAAACTTGCTTGCCAAGAAATGTGGAAATATCAGAATTTTCTCCCGTGACGAAGAAAAACAGGATGTCTTGCGCTCCGACTTAAGCGCGGCGAACGTTGATTTTTACTTAGGCGATATTCGCGATAAAGAAGCATTGTTATATGCCATGCCAGGTGTCGACATGGTGTTTCATGCTGCTGCTCTCAAGCAGGTACCCTCTTGTGAATTTTTTCCAACAGAAGCTGTTAAAACCAATGTTCTGGGCAGTGCCAATGTCATTGATGCGGCCATTGAAAACAAGGTCAAGAGTGTTGTCTGCCTGAGCACCGACAAAGCCGTCATGCCAATTAATGCCATGGGCATGAGCAAGGCAATGATGGAGAAGGTTGCCGCCG
>JAJRQA010000189.1 GCA_024280475.1 Alphaproteobacteria bacterium | reverse complement strand
CAGGTCCCATACTTGTTTTTTTGGGATACTAGTTCTAACTGTTACTCTTCGCAACAATGGGTTTTAGGAAAATGGTGGGGATCTGATGCCGCAAAACAGCAAGAATATAATCGCGCTTATCTATGATTTCGATGGCACCTTGTCGCCCCAGCCCATGCAGGAATATACCGTGCTGCCTGAGATTGGTGTGGAACCAGCCAAATTCTGGGCCGATGTTGGCAAAGAAACCCTGGAAACCGGCGGCGAAGACATCATCACCTATATGCGTATGATGTATGAGCGAGCAGACGCCGCAAAAGTACCCTTCACGCGCGACGATTTGAAGGAAATGGGTCACAATGTTCCCTATTTCAAAGGCGTTGAAAGCTGGTTTGACCGTATTGATGCCCATATTGCGCAGGGCTCTGATGGCAGCGTTGAAACCCGTCACTATATAATCTCATCCGGCCTCAAGGAAATTCTTGAAGGTGTGAGCATTTATGAGCGCTTTCACAATGTCTTCGCCTCAGAATATTATTTCGATCATTATGGCCATGCCCGCTACCCCAACCGCGTCATCACCGACACCACCAAGACCCAATATCTGTTTCGCATCAATAAGGGCATTGAGGATCTGTCAAAAAACATCAACAGCCATATGCCAGAGCGTCTGCGCCCCATTCCCTTCGAGAATATGATCTATTTCGGTGACGGCCTGACCGATGTACCCTCCATGGCTGTAACAAGGGCCAATGGCGGCTATTCTGTCGCCGTCCATGCCCCGCGCAAGGACAAATCAGCCTGCCAGACCCTGCTCAAGGAAAACCGCTGCGATTTCTACGCCGCCGCCGATTTTCGCGAACAAAGCGATCTCGACCGGCGCACCAAACTGGTCCTCAATAAAGTCATCGCCAACATCTTGCTGCAAGCCGAATTGGCGACGTTGAAATAAGGGGAAATATCCTGCGCGGAGCTTTCAGTTGTCCTACCGCTTCGCTATATGAGGACGGCGCTCTCAATGTCCTGCGCGGACGGCGCTGGGGACTGGCCCCCAGACCCCATCTGTTAATTAATGGCACTGGCGTAAATTCAGCTTACAATTGTCTCCTCATCCTCAGCACCCCCCCATTCGTCATCCCTGGACAAGCGGAGCGCAGATCCGGGGATCCACTGCGATGCCGCCAGAACGCAAGGGACTTACGAGATTGAGAGACCCTATTGGATTACCGGGTCAAGCCCGGCAATGACGAAGGGTGATTGACCTTGGTAAAATTTCTATCCAGTCCACGAGCAATCGGGTTCCAAGGGCCAGCTCATGGCGTTGTGCGCGCAGCACGCCAAGCCCCGCAGGGAATAAGAGGGCGGCGCGGTCATTTGCGATGTCAATTGCCAATATTTTACCACCTTCACACCAGTGTGACTTGGCAATCGTCTTGAAATTGCCTAGAAAGTCGTGATGAATGTGGTAAATCATGCAATCGGCAGCCGAACATCCATGCAAATAGGCCAAAACAGGAATAAAATGCGATGAAAAACACCTTTAAAATACGCTTTAGCGTTGCTCTGGCAGCGGCTTTTGCCCTGATTGGCGCGGCGTACACGCTTAATCTGCCCGCTGGTGAGCCAGCTCAGGCCCAGAAAATGAAGCAAGGAGAAAGCGTCAAGGATGTTAAAGATCTGCATGCTGAAGGCGTCTTGAAGGATATCGCCGTTGGCAAAGCAGATGCCCCCATCACGATCATCGAATATTCTTCTTTGACCTGTCCCCATTGCGCCAGTTTCCACAAAAACGTGCTGCCTGAGCTAAAGAGCAAATATATCGACACCGGCAAGGTGCGCTATGTGGTACGCGAATTTCCCCTCGACAATCTGGCTGTCGCCGGTTTCATGCTGGCTCGTTGCAAGAGCGACAAATATAACGAAATCGTTGAAGACCTTTATGAGCACCAAGAAGCCTGGGCATTTGTCAAGGATCCGTTGGAAAAGCTGAAAGAGCGGGCTAAAAAAGCTGGCTTTACCGACGAAACGTTCAATTCTTGCCTGCGTGATCAAGCACTGCTCGACAAAATTGTGCAGGTCCGCGAAAAAGCCAGTACCGTGTTCAAGGTCACCTCGACCCCGACTTTGTTCGTCAATGGCAAATTACTGAAAGGTGCCAGCCACCTTCGGCAGATAGAAGAGCTAATGGGCAACGAAGCCAAATAAACCGCCCAATAGAACCAAGTGTGGGATGCCAAGAATATGATCAACCGCAGAACTCTCACATCAGGACTGCTGGCAAGCCTTGCCACAGGGCTTGGCTCATGTGGTGGCGGCCTCAATCTTGGCAAAAAAGCGCCGGTCAGCAAGGACGATAGCTGGAAGAATTCTTTTAACGGCAACAACACCAGCGATAGCCTTGAGATACGAAAGAGGCGTACCACTCCCGCGACCGTTGCCGAATTGATGGAGCCTGGGCCACTCAAGGAGATGACCCTTGGGCAGCCTGGCGCCAAAGTGACGGTGATCGAGTATTTTTCCCTCACCTGCCCTGTGTGCCACAAGTTTCACAAGGAAACCTGGCCCGCCTTCAAACGCCAATATATCGATACGGGCAAAGTTTACTTTATCGCCAGAGATTTCCCCATTGGACGCTCGAGCGGCAATGCTGCCATCGCCATTCGCTGCGATGAAGACAATTATTTCAAGCTGTTAAACCTCTATCTGGCGCAACAAAAACGCTGGGTATCTCAAACCGTGCGCCTCGACGCTATCCACAGCATAGCCGCCCCTCACGGCTTGACGCGCACAAAATTTGACTCCTGCCTTGCGAATCAAGACATTATCAACGGCATTAAAGAAGCCAAGCAGCGAGGCCGCGACCTTGGTGTAATCGGGACACCGACCTTCTTTATCAACGGCAAACAGTTGCGCGGAGCGATGACCTTGGCTAGATTAAGCGCCGAGATCGATCCGTTATTGGCCTGATATGATCTGATGGCCCGTTGCGCATAATGTTTAACGACCGCTCCATGGAGGGTTTGGGGATTGCATATAACGCGCCTGCGCCTGCTCGGATTTAAGAGCTTTGTGGAACCCGCCGAACTGGTGATCGAGCGGGGGTTGACGGGTGTGGTGGGTCCAAATGGCTGTGGCAAATCCAATCTGCTGGAAGCCCTGCGCTGGGTGATGGGCGAGACCTCTTACAAGAATATGCGCGCCTCCAGCATGGAAGACGTGATCTTTTCGGGCACAGATGCCCGCCCGTCCCGCAATATCGCCGAAGTAACCATCCATCTGGACAACCGCAACCGCAAGGCCCATCCGGCCTTTAATGATGATGACAATCTGGAAATTACCCGCCGTATCGAGCGCGATAGCGGCTCAGAGTACCGCATCAATGGCAAGCCGGTGCGCGCCCGCGATGTGCAGCTATTGTTTGCCGATGCCTCAACTGGTGCCCGCTCTCCGGCCCTCGTGCAACAAGGGCGTATCGGCGAAATCGTCTCTGCCAAACCGGCTCAGCGCCGTTTTATCCTCGAAGAAGCTGCCGGCATCACTGGCCTGCACAGCCGCCGTCATGAAGCTGAAATCAAGCTGCGCGGTGCCGAGAACAATCTTGAGCGCTTGCAGGACATTATCGGCCAAATGGATAGCCGTCTGTCGGGGCTGAAACGCCAGGAACGCCAGGTAAAGCGCTATCGCGAACTCGCCAGAGAAATCGAACAATTGCAGATTATGGCGCTTTATAGCGACTTTCTATCATTTCGCGCTGCAGCAAAGCAGGCCGAGGTCAAGCTGCAAGACATATTACTGATTGTCGGTGACAAAACCAAGCAAGAAGCACAAATCCGCCAGTTACATGTCAAAACCAGCGAGAAAATTCCCGCCCTGCGCGAACGCGAAATGGTCACAGCTGCCATCATGCAGCGTCTTAACATCGAAGCGGATCAACTGACCCGCGAGCAACAGACCCAGCAGGCGCGCAAAGACGAGCTCGCCAAAAGACAAGCTCAATACGACGCTGATCTGAACCGCGAAGAAAACAGCCTCAAAGAAGACCAGCAGCGTCTCAAAAGTTTCCAAGCGGAACAGCTAGACCTGCAAAAAGCATCAAATGGTGATGGCAAGGCGCGCGCCAAAGCAGCTCAACAAGTTGAAAAAGCGCAAACATTGTTAGCAGATGCGGAACAAAAATCAGCGTCACTTAGCACTCTTTATGCCGAACAAAAAGCCCAGTTCAAAGCCCTCACGCGCGAACAGCTGGAAAAACAGACCTCAACCAGTGCCCTGCTCGCAAAGAGCGAAAAACTGAAAGAGGAGCGAACCGAACTTGACGGTCAACTCTCGCAGATCGCCGATTTCGATGAACTGGCTCGCTTGATTGAGGAAAAAAGCGCAGCCCTTCATAAGCTGGAGGAAAAACTGGCGGTCGGTGACCAAGATATTGACCAGGCTCGTTTGGACGAGAGCGCCCGCCTGGTTGAGCAGATGGACGCCAAAACGCGCCTCTCGACTTTGGTTGCCGAAATAAACACGCTGGAAAAAATGCTGCGCTCCCCCACGAACAATGATGATCTGCCCGTGCTTGACGAGATCGTTGTGACACCGGGCTATGAAACGGCTCTGGGAGCTGCCCTTGGAGATGATCTAGACGCCTCCCTCAACATGCATGCCGATCTGTACTGGCGCGATGATGTCTCAAAGGCTCCCGGTGCCTCACTCCCCGCCCCCGCTCTACCAGAGGGGGTAACACCCCTCAAACAGCTGGTAACGGCACCAAGCGCCCTGTCGAGGCGCCTTGAAATGACCGGCATTGTCGAGCGGGTCGAGGGAGACCTGCAGCAATCCAAGCTATCCGCTGGCCAGCGGCTGGTCTCGGTGGAGGGAGATCTTTGGCGCTGGGATGGATTTGTCGCCAGAGCGGATGCTCCGACCAGTGCCGCAAGGCGTTTGTCCCAGAAAAACCATCTGGAAAAATTGCAAGCTGGTCTGGAACAAGCACAAAAAGAGGCTGATCAAACCCAAGAAATGGTGCAAAAGGCAGAAGCTGCCCGCCAACAATTGCAAGCACGGCTGCATGACCTCAAAAATGCTCATGGTGATTTGCGCCGAGAGCTGGAGCAACAGCGCGGATCACTGGCACAGGCCGAACAGTTGGCTTCAGCCCAGCGCGCCCGGCTTGAAGCGATTGATGTTACCAACACCGATCTAGTGGAGCGGCACTCGCTCGAAACAAAGCGCCTGCAGCAGCTGGCGGTGGAGCTTGCAAAATCTGATCAACTCGAAGAAATGCAAACCCGTGTTGAAGAACACAGCTCGCAGCTCGCCTTGATGCGCACAAAATATCTTGAGGCCAAAGCCCAACTGGATGGGCTTGAGCAAGAAAATCGCAACCGGCTGGCGCGCATTGATCGTCTCAATGCCGAGATCAGCCAAACCACAGAACGCCTTAAACAGGCGATGGAACACGTCAAAACACTTGCCGTCAGACGCAAAGAGGACGAACGCGAACTTGCTGACCTCACAGATCTGCCTGAACAGATCAATGCCAAACGCCAGGCTCTCAACAGCCAGCTTGTCAAAGCGCAAGAGCAATGCACGCTCGCCGCAGATCAGTTGCAACAAGGTGAAAACACGCTGCGCGAAATTGATCGCAGCTTACAAGACATGCAGGCCCAAGCCAATGGCGCTCGTGAAGAACGCGCGGCAAGTGAGGCCCGGTTGGAAGCGGCCAGTACCCGCCTTGGTGAACAAAAACAGCTCATAAAAACAGAGCTTGATTGCGCCCCTGACGACTGTCTGCAAAAAGCTGCGTTCGATGCTGATCAGACGCTGCCCGACCGCGCGGAACTAGATCGCCGTCTGGCCAAATTGACGGGGGATCGTGAGCGCCTTGGCAGCGTTAATCTACGCGCCGATGTGGAGGCCCGTGAACTGAGCGAACAGATCGAGGAAATGAGCCATGAGCACACCGACCTGATTGACGCCATCAGCGCCTTGCGCAAGGCAATCAGTGGCCTCAACAAGGAGGGTCGCCGCCGCCTGATGAGTGCTTTTGATGAAATTAACGGCCATTTTGAAGAACTGTTCACCTCGTTGTTTGGAGGCGGTAAAGCAAGACTTGAGCTCATCGAAAGCGACGACCCGCTGCAAGCCGGCCTGGAAATCATTGCCAGTCCGCCCGGCAAGAAACCTCAGGTCCTGACGCTGTTATCGGGCGGTGAAAAGGCGCTGACGGCCCTGTCGCTGATCTTTGCCGTGTTCTTGACCAATCCCGCTCCCATTTGCGTGCTTGATGAAGTTGATGCGCCGCTGGATGATGCCAATGTGGAGCGCTTTTGTGCGCTGCTCGACGAGATGACCAAAAAGACCGATACACGGTTCCTGGTCATTACCCATCACCCCACAACCATGTCACGTATGGACCGCCTGTTCGGCGTGACCATGGCTGAAAAAGGCATTTCTCAAATGGTCAGTGTGGATCTCACCACCGCCGAACAATATCGAGAAACCGCGTAACATCTCCCGAAATTGACACTAAAAAGCCGGTGAAACCTTCAGGTCTCACCGGTTTTTTAATCTGTTTAATCAGCAATTAATCTAGTTGCTTAATTGCGTCTCATCACCCACGAGTGAGAAACCAAATTTTTTGCGAGGCGGCTTGTTGGCAACCGTCTTTT
>JAJRQA010000188.1 GCA_024280475.1 Alphaproteobacteria bacterium | reverse complement strand
CCCTCGCAATATATAAAACCCGTTTTGCATTCTTCACGCGATGCTCTATTGTCCGCTGCAAATCAATTTGCACAACATAAAAGGATGTGACCGGCTTATGACTGCTGATCTTGAAAAAACCATTGAAGCGGCGTTTGAAAACCCCAACGAACTTGGCTTTGACACCAAGGGCGAAATCCGCGAGGCCGTTGAAGAAACGCTCAACCTGCTCGATAGCGGCAAGCTGCGTGTGGCCGAACCTATCAAACCACTAGAGTGGAAGGTCAATCAGTGGGCCAAGAAGGCCGTTTTGCTGTCGTTCCGTCTCAACGACATGCAGGCTATTTCTGGTGGCCCTGGCGGCTCCACATGGTGGGACAAGGTGCCAAGCAAATTTGATGGCTGGGGCGAAGCTGAATTTCGCGCTGCTGGTTTTCGCGCCGTGCCTCATTGCATCGTGCGCAAATCAGCCTATGTGGCGCCCACCGCCGTTTTGATGCCCTGCTTTTTGAACCTTGGCGCCTATGTCGATGAAGGTACTATGGTGGACGCGTGGTCAACGGTTGGTTCATGCGCCCAGATCGGTAAAAACGTGCATATTTCAGGCGGTGCCGGTATTGGCGGCGTGCTGGAGCCCATGCAGGCCTCCCCCACCATTATTGAAGATAATTGCTTTATCGGGGCGCGCGCCGAGGTCGCCGAAGGGGTGATTGTTGGCGAAGGTTCTGTGCTATCCATGGGTGTTTTCATCAGCCAGTCCACAAAAATCGTTGATCGCGAAACTGGCGAAATCCACATGGGTAAAGTACCGCCCTATTCGGTGGTCGTTTCAGGATCCCTGCCCGGCAAACCACGCGAAGACGGCAAGCCCGTGCCCTCGCTCTATTGTGCCGTCATCGTCAAACGCGTTGACGAACGCACTCGTGCCAAGACGGGCATTACAGAATTGCTGCGGGACTAGGGGGCCAAACCTGGGCGACTTGCCAAAACGGGGAGAAATGCGGGGCTTTGCCCCACACCCCACCAAAGGACATCTTTTATTTGCACTATCGCTTGGCTGTTTGATCGCTCGTCCTTTGGAAACCATTTTGAGTGGGATATCTGATGGATTGGAAATTTTTGTTTTTCAGCTCTAAGGGGCGCATCAGCCGCAAATGGTGGTGGATTGGCATGTTTTTCGTCGTGCCCCTTACCTATGGGCTGTCAATCGCCATGTTATGGTTGATCGGCGAAGACCCGACTTACTACTGGAATGATCAATTGCCCTCGCCAAGGCATGCGCTGGTTGATACCATTGCTTTTCTCCTCACCGTGCGCGTTGGTTTGGCCATTGATATCAAACGCATCCATGACCGGGCACGCACCGCCTATTTACTGGTACCGCTCTATCTGGGAGAACTTGCCCTTATCGCCATGGATGGCACCGGCGTTAATCCGCTTTACTTTACGGTTGAAACCTCCAACCCCCTGCTCATGCCCAACATGCTCTATGGCCTCTTTTTAGCGATTTTGATCTACGCTATCTGGATGATTATCGAACTTGGCCTTGGCCGGGGCACGCGAGGGCCAAGCAAATATGGCCCCGACCCGCTCAAAGCATTAACCTCGCCAACAGATGAGACCATTTAACCACTTGGGGCCACACCCGAAATCTGGCAAACTTGTCGCTCTCTTATTTGTAAATTTGTGAGGACGTCATGAACTGGATCCACCTGCTGCTCGGCACCAAAGGCCGGATTACGCGTAAAAGCTTTCTACTGGGGCTTTTGCCGATCTTGGCGCTGACTGGTTTTTTGATCTTTTATTTACGGTTTCTCACCGGCATCCTTCCCGCTTGGTCCAATTTCTTGATCCCCGCGCTGCTTGCGGCTGAAGTGCTCTATTTCACCGCCAATCTGTCGCTCAAGCGCATGCATGACTATGGCCGCTCGGCTGGCTGGCTGCTGATGTTATTCTCGCCGCTGATTGTTGCTGCCGGCTTCCTTTTTCAGCAAAAATATATTCCCCTGCAATCCTATGAGGGAGCCGTGGTTCTCTACACCTCACTCATATCAATGGCCTGTGTTGGCTTTTTATGGATGCTCATTGAAATGGCGTTCTTGCGGTCGCATGAAAAAGACAATCGTTATGGACCCTCGCCACACCCCGCTCCTTGAGAAAATCATCTCTCCACTGCGCTTTACCCATTTGATCAACAGCAAAATCATCAAGGTGGCCCCGTTTGGCCTGATCTGATACCCTTTGCTGCAGTGCGAACACTTAGGGGACGATCATGAACGCCATACGCGCATTTTACAGTTTTTCCGGCCGCATCGGCCGCCGCGGATTTTGGGCTGGTATCATCACCATCTTTATTTTCGGATCTATGGCCACCGTCGGGCTACAACCAGATATCCTCTCCAGTGATCCTTTTACCGCCTTGCTGAACAACTGGCAGAACATGGGCGCCAAAGAAGTGCTGCTTTATGTAGCCATGCTTTATCCCGCCATGGCCCTCGTGACCCAGCGCCTGCATGATCGCAACAAGTCAGGTCTCGTCGCGGCGCTGTTCTGGGCCCCAGCTCTCATTCAGTCCTCCACTATCCTCGTCCCGGCTCTTTCCCAATATATGGAGACCATCATGTGGGGATATAACTGGCTGAGCTGGTGGATTGGTGCCGTTGGCGCGTGGTTCTTTGTCGAACTAGGCTTTTACGGCCCCCATGATCCCAATAAATACGGTGTCGACCCCCGCACGGATTGATATTGGACACCAGGCATACTGCTCTATACCTTCGGGGAAGAACCATGAAAAAGACCATTTATATTGTTCTGGTGATGATGTTCACTAACCTGCTGGGGGCCTGCGGCGGGGGACACAAAGAACCTGAACTCACCATCAAAAGCATGGCAGATCTGCAAAGCGCTGGCAAAGGTATCGTGGTCCTTCTGGCGCTCGCTGGTGAAAAGGGATATGCGAAAAAAGCGATGGGCAGCACATGGGCTTTGAACGGGCTCAAAGATAATATGACGGCTGCAGAAAAAAGCCTGACCACCAAGGGCTATGGACGCAACACCTCTCCACTCCTTGCCCAGCTTACTCCTGGCACGTATTCCTTGATGAAATTTCACTACAGGATTGGCCGTGGAGGCCGAACGGTGATCAACAAGGCTGGTATGAATGGCTTTCCTCTGGCCAGTTTCACGGTCAAGGCCGGAGACATCATCTATCTGGGTAATTTCATCGCTCACACCACTACCAACACCGCTCTTTTCAATACCACCAGACATTTCGACCTCACAATCGAAAATGACCAGAAGACAGCCCGCGCCTGGCTGGCCAAACAAACCCCTGAACTGGCGGCACAAATGAAAACCCGCCTGATAAAGATCAGTCCCCTATTTGAAACCATGAAAAAAATCGCTGGGAATTAGGCCGACGGCTGCAACAACTCCCCCAGCCAATGGCTGATTTTAACCGCTGGTTAACCATAAATTTGCTACACGCGAGCTAAGCCGAATTTAGATCACGGAGCGAAATCATGGCATTTATCGACAGCAAGAGCACCAAACAAAAAGACCGCCGTTTCAAGGTCGACCTTTGGCTCACTGATCTCAATACGGTTGAAGTGGGTATTCTCAAACAGACCCAGCATCGCGCCAAGTCGCGTCAGTTCTCCAAGGACATGGATGTCATTGGCCAGATCAAGGAAGATGGCGAGCGCAAAGGCATCGTTGCTTATCGTGAAGGGCTATGGAAGAGCGACGACAAAATGAAACGGCGTCTGGTGATCAAGCTGTTTTCAGAAAAAATGAACTGGCGCGGTACGCTCGACATGATGCTTGGCCGATCACTGCAACTGACCCACGGCGCAGGCGGCTTCCCTGTCACCTCTTATGCCATCAATATCTCTGGTCACGAGCAAATCATTCCGCTTGATCGCTGCGCCCGCCAATGGCCGCTCATGCCAGAGCGCTTCTCGTTCTTCATTCTCACTGATGACGGGCCAAAGCTTTACAGGCTGCGCCGCAAGATCGTCAGCTTTGGCGTCGACTTCAATCTCTATGACGAACATAATAAAAAGATCGGCTTGCTGGATGGTAAAGTGATTTCGCTTGGTGGTACCTGGAAAGTGCGGGTTGATGCCGCTCATGCCAGCAAAGAGCTCGATATCGTATTGCAACTGTTTTGCACCATGCTGAAATTCAACGATGATGCGCGGCGCCATATCCTGCAACTGACAAAGAGCATTGCCAAAGACAATATCACTCCAAAGCTTGGATCGCAGGAAACTGATCTTTACATGAACCCCAGAAGAACACGATAGCGCGGGACATGTCAAAACGGCGCGATCACTGCAAAATTCGCAAGCGCGACATATAGCCCGGCGGCCAATAATCGAGCTGTGAGCGATTGCAAATGTAGATCATTGTTCTATGTTAACGTCATGTTACGACGCCAAAAATTCTCTATTCTGGCCGCATGGGGGCTGTTCTTGCAGCTCGCCATAATGGGCCTGCATGTCCCTGCCAGCATTGCCTTGGCGGGTCTCGCCAACGCGCCTTTGTCGGTGCAATCAACCTACCGCTCCATCCTCATTTGCACACAAAACGGCTTTCATAAAAGTGCTATTGACGAAAACAACCGACCGGTTGAAGGTAATATTCCAGCAGATCTACGCCGCATGTCCGGCCCAGTCTATCAAGCACTTGGCGCCCAGTCATTGCTGGTTGAGCCCGTTGCCCTGCTGCTTCGCGTTCAAACCTTAACAAGACCCTGCCGGTTTTGCGATGCTACAACCAAAGATCATTTTCTGCCTCGCAGCTCGCTTGCGCGCGCACCGCCATACTTTTAATCACCTCACACCACTTATCCAAAATTCAACAAAGCTGACAACTCCGCTCAAATCAAACAAGTGGTTCTTGTCAACTCTGCATGCACATATGATCAAAAAACGATAGGAACGAATATGAAAACACTTTCACTGCCCGAAGCCAGTATAGCTGCAGCGCTCTTTACGGCCCTTTCCTTTTCAACGCTTCTAATGGCTCAAGAAAACATGAAAATGATGGACCATGGCGATATGAAAAAAGCTGCGCCAGTTAAAACTGGCGATTTGGAGCTGTCTGGTGCTTGGGCCCGCCAGAGCTTTGGCAAGGCCGTTAATTCGGCTGGATTCCTGACCATAAAAAATACCGGCACCAGTGATGACATGCTCATCGGTGCCAGCTCAACAATCAGCAAAAAAACCGAGCTGCACACCCATATCAAGGATGGAGATGTCATGAGAATGCGCCGCGTCAAGGGTGGCATCAAGGTTCCAAAAGGTGGCTACGCAGAGCTCAAATCAGGCGGTTTTCATGTGATGTTTATCGGCCTCAAAGCACCTTTAAAATCTGGCACAACCTTTCCAGTGACGTTCAAGTTCAAAAATGCAGGGGATATCACGCTCAAAATGAGCGTGCAGAAAAAGGCCATGCCCCGCGGCAGCAATTAAAGACCATTGATTTGCGCCAATCAACTCAAACGAAAGGCCCACCTGTACTAGGTGGGCCTTTTATCATCAGATGCCGTTCGGGCCTTGAATGAGGTCCCCAAACTATTTACGCGTCCAGGTCTGGCTTTTGCAGAAAATCGCAGCAACGCATCCGCTTAGTTTGATTTTATTGGCGCTTAAAACTTTCACGTGACCGGCATATGTTTTGCCGTCTTCCGTGTTGTATAGTGAGCCTTTCCAAGCATCAGCACCATTTTTTCTAAGATTGAACATGCGAATTCCAGGCAATTTGCGACTACGCTTGGCTTTGTTGGGGTTTTTGCTGTCGCGGCGGCTTTTGTCCTTAACACTGACAATCGTGCCGACAATAGAGTTACCACCACCAGTGATGCGGATCACTGATCCCTTGGGCGTTTTCCAAGTGCCTACGGCTTTGCCGCCCATGCCGGCTGCCATGGTGGATGTCGCAACAAATCCCATGGAGATGACGACGGCAAAACCTACGACTGCGCTCTTAACTTTATTCATTTTTCTTCCTCTCAACGGTTGCACTGTTCACATCGTAACCCGAATAGGGCAATATTCCTAGCAACTCTTCCATAGCACAAAAGGCCGCCGCTTTCGCGACGGCCCTTCGATAATTTGATCAGATGCTGTCTGCGCAGGATCCTATTTGCTCAATCGCAGGTTAAGCAAGGCCAGGGCAATCTGCTTGAAGGCGGCTGACAACTCGTCGCTGTCATCGGCATCAAAATATTTTCCGCCATTGCCGGCGCAATTTTTCATCAGTGTTTCAACCGGAGAGCCTTCAGGAACCTCAAAGGCGATCGTGTGAATGATAATGCCCTTGGCCTTGATATTGGTGCACAGCTCCGATGTCATATTGTTGGCATCAGCGACATTGCCCGCATTGTGACCCCAGACTTCACCAGTGTTGTTGGACGTCGATGTCCCTGTCCATTTTTTCATGCTCTTGGTGTTGTTGCCATCGGTCATTAAAATGATGGCTTTTTTCACCGCATTATTGCTGTAGGGAACTCCATCAGCAAACGGGGTCTTGTCAGATATTGACCGCCATCCCCACGCGAGGCCCGCAGGAATATATGTATTCCGCTTGGCTTTCATCGCCTCAATCGCCGCAGTGATCTGATCCTTGTCACTGGTCAGACGAGTGATCGGAGAGACCTGTTTGCACCAGTTCCAGGTGGCCATAAGGCCAGGAACCGCCGTCGCATAATCCTCATCGAGCACATTGAGGTCATGGGGCCGCGAGGCGACACAGCCATACCACTTATAGTCTCTGGATTTTACTTTTTCTGGATAATCCGAACACACCTCGACAGCATCACCTTTATCGCCCGTACAGGACCAGTTGCTCTTTTGGCAGCTATAGGGAACGCCATCATTATAGCAGGTTCCCTGATAAGGGTTATTGGTACACTGCTGTGTCGAATCTGGATAAGTATTTTTACATTTCGTACCGGCGGGCACCACCCAGGAATGGGAGAAGTCGGCGGGTACATCGACCCCTGGCTCGAACCGGTGCTCAACGCCAATATTGACGTAATCTGCGAACGGCACCAGTGACATTTTCACCGTATCCTTGCCATCTTGAATGAGGTTTTCAACAAGATCAGTCGCGGCATCTTTCAAGGCTGCCAATTTGGCGCCACTCATAGAGCCAGTATTATCGAGAACAACGGCAACTTCAAGCGATTGACCACCGACAATCGCAGAGGAACTGAGCGAAAAGTCAAATTCT
>JAJRQA010000187.1 GCA_024280475.1 Alphaproteobacteria bacterium | reverse complement strand
TCTGGTCGCCAATCAGACAATGTGACGTCTGGGCGGATCTATCAGGATATATTGGCCAAGGAGCGTCGGGGAGATTTCCTGGGTGCTACTGTTCAGGTCATTCCCCATGTGACGCAGGCCATCAAGGATTTTGCCCTGTCGAACGGTGATGATGTTGATTTCATTTTATGTGAGATCGGCGGCACAGTTGGCGATATTGAAGCCTTGCCATTTTTTGAAGCCATCAGACAGATTGGCCAGGAATTGCCGCGCGGCGACGCGGTTTTCATTCACTTGACACTCATTCCTTATATTTCTAGCGCTGGGGAACTCAAAACCAAGCCAACTCAGCATTCGGTCAAGGAATTGCGCTCTATCGGTATCCAGCCCGATATTTTGATGTGCCGTTGTGATCGCGAAGTGCCAGCATCCGAGCGCAAAAAAATTGCCCTGTTTTGTAATGTCCGGCCAGAAGCGGTTATTCAGGCGCTTGACGTGGCCAGCATTTATGATGTGCCTGAGGCCTATCATAATGAGGGGCTGGATCGCGAAGTGCTGCGCGCTTTCGATCTTGATTATAAAACCAAACCCGATCTGGAGACCTGGCAAAAAATTTCCAAGCGCATCGCTAATCCGGACGGCGAAGTCGATATTGTCATAGTTGGCAAATATACGGGGCTTTTGGAGGCCTATAAATCTCTTAATGAAGCTCTTGTTCATGGTGGCATCGCCAATAAAGTCCGGGTCAAACCCAGATGGCTTGAAGCGAGTGATCTTGAAGAGGGAGATCTTGCGCAGATTATCGGCGAAGCTGATGGTGTTTTGGTGCCCGGTGGCTTTGGTAAACGCGGCTCCGAGGGCAAAATTGCAGCGGTCGGTTTTGCTCGCACCCGCAACATTCCCTATTTCGGTATCTGCCTTGGTATGCAGATGGCAATCGTTGAGGTGGCGCGCAATCTGGCAGGCATCGAGGGCGCTGGGTCAAGCGAATTTGGTAAACCCGACGTTCCCATTGTTGGCTTGATGACGGAATGGATGAAGGGTGAAGATCTTGAATTGCGGGAGCAGGGGGGAGATCTTGGCGGCACGATGCGTTTGGGCGCCTATGATGCCCGTTTGGCTAAAGGCTCACTGATCCACTCGATCTATGGTGAACGTGAAATGATCAGCGAGCGCCATCGTCATCGCTATGAAGTCGATATGAGCTACAGCGAACAGCTGGAGCGTCATGGTTTGATGTTTGCTGGCCGCTCTCCAGATGGCTTACTGCCAGAAACGGTTGAATTGAAGGACCATCCCTGGTTCATAGGCGTGCAATTTCATCCAGAACTCAAATCTCGCCCCTTTGATCCACACCCCTTGTTCGCTTCGTTTATTGCGGCAGCGGTGAAGCAAAGCCGACTGGTTTAATGAACCATGAGGCTTTTCGGGGGCGCACTATTTATTTGCAGTGTTTTCGGTGTGATTTTATTGGACCAAGCAAGGCTCGCAGCTGCACCCTCTTTTTCAATAGGACAATTGCATAAGCATTGTGTTTCTTATCTTAAACTGCAAAAAAAGCGGCAAAAGCGGCCACTGACAAAAGCGCAGGCCGTAGATATTGTTAAGTGCAACGTCTTTATTGCCGGATTTCACTTTGGTAAAACGGCTACAAATACGCTAAATGACACACTCGGTCCTTATTGTCTGCCTCATGGTGAAAAAACCACCACAGACTGGTTGATTAGAAATTTTGTACGCTGGTCAGACAGGCACCCGCGACAACGAAACGAAGTCGCGGGATTAGGAATAGTTAGATCATTGCTCGAGCGCTACGCTTGCGATGAACGGGATAGGGTAAAATAATGACACAAGATTTAAAACCAGATGCAGTTGTCAAGTTTGGGAATGTCGAAATTTCCAACGCATCGCCATTCGCTCTGTTTGCCGGGCCGTGCCAGTTGGAAAGTCGGGCGCACGGGCTCGAGATGGCGCAAGGGCTCAAGGAAATAGCTGACAGGCTGGGGATTGGTCTGACGTTTAAGGCCAGTTTTGACAAGGCCAACCGGACCAGTATTGGCTCCCAGCGCGGTCTTGGTTTCAAGGATAGCTTGCCTATCTTTGCCGAAATTCGCGAAACATATGGGTTGCCGATTGTTACTGATGTCCATGAAGCAGCTCATTGCCAGCCCGCATCAGAGGTCGTCGATGTGTTGCAGATCCCAGCCTTTTTGTGCCGACAAACGGACCTGTTGGTGGCAGCCGCCAAGACCGGTGCGGTGATCAAGATCAAAAAGGGGCAGTTTTTGGCGCCGTGGGATATGAAAAATGTCGTTGGCAAGGTGCTGGCGGCCGGGAATAGCCGTATTCTTGTCACCGAGCGTGGCGCAAGCTTTGGGTATAATACACTGGTTTCGGATATGCGTTCATTGCCTATCCTGGCGCAAACTGGCTGCCCGGTAGTGTTTGATGCAACCCATAGTGTGCAGCAACCTGGCGGCCAGGGTGAAACAAGTGGCGGCCAGCGAGAGTTTGTGCCTGTGCTGGCGCGCGCCGCATTGGCAGTTGGCGTTGCCGCCTTGTTTATTGAGACCCATAAAGATCCAGATAATGCTCCCTCTGATGGCCCCAATATGGTGCATTTGTCTAAACTGGAAGGACTGTTGCGCCAATGGCAGCAAATTGACAATGTCATGAAGGTGTAATATTTGTCCCACCTGAATGCTTATGCGTAAGATATTTTACATAAAAAAATCTTATCTCGCCTTCGTGGCGCAGATGTTAGCATCTGCGTAAAGCAAAATTATTTCGCGCAATAGCCAGGGATTGCAAAGAGGGGCTAGAGCGTTCTAGAGTGGAGTTGCAAGCGCGGCATTGGCTGTTTCAATTGCCCAGGCCGCCACGCCAAAACAGATCTAAGAACATCAATCGTCGTCAAATACCGGTAGAGACCTAAGGTGAATTAATGAGCGAGTATCAAATCCAGCGAGCCAATATGGTGGATAGTCAGCTACGAACCAATCAGGTGACTGACCACCGTATATTGAGGTCTATGCTTAATATTCCGCGCGAGAAATTTGTCCCTGAAACCAAACAGGACCTGGCCTATATGGATCAGGATATTCTTGTAGATCGCGATCAAGAAGGCACAGATCGCTATATGATGTCACCCATGGTAATTGCGCGACTGGCGCAGCTGGCGGGGATTGACGATAAGGATATGGTACTGATCATTGGCTGCACTTCGGGGTATGTTGCTGCTTTGTTGGCAAGCCTTGCAAGTAGCGTTATCTGTCTGGAGACCGACGATCGGTTGGCGGAAGCTGCTTCTATCCGCCTAGAAAAACTCGGATGTGATAATGTCGCAACAGTCAGCGGTCGTTTGGAAGAAGGCTATTCTAAAGAAGGACCATATGATGTAATCATGTTCAACGGTAGCGTTGAACTGATTCCCCAACGACTGTTTGATCAGTTGAAGGATAATGGTAGGTTAGTCGCTGTTCAGTTGACGCAAGGTAGCGTTGGTAAGGCTCACTTATACCGTAAAATCGGGGAAAATATCGGCGAGAATCGCATCTCATTTGATGCCTCCGCTCATCCGTTACCCGGGTTTAAACGCGAGCAGCCATTTGTATTCTAAGAATACTATTTCTCTATTTATTCAGTTTTTGTTTCCAGTAAATTAAGATTGCTCTTTCTATTGTTCATGGGAAGATTTTCATAAATCGGCATTGCTGGTTTGTTTCGTTCAGTTGTTGTTTCGTTGTTGCACCGTAGTTGCGCTCAATGTGGGAATAACAATAGCGGCGAAAGAGGCTGGGTTATGTTGATTTTTCGAAACCAAAAAATATTGAGCGCTTTGGTGTTTGTAGGCATGATATGCCTGACACCAATGAGTGCTAACGCAGAATCGCTCGACTCGGTTCTTTCAAGTACCTATCTAGGCAACCCAAATATAAATGCAGAACGAGCAAAATTACGGGCGCTTGATGAGGAAAACCCAAGGGCGCGGTCCGGATATCGTCCCAAGGTCAACTTCAACGCCGATATTACCAGCCAACACGTGAAAACCCGCCCTTCACTCCCAACTGATGGTCGGCGGCGTCATGGCGGCTACACGGTGAGTCTCGTGCAGCCGATTTTTCGTGGGCTGAGAACAATCAATTCAATTCGTAAAGCGGATGCAAGCATTTACGCTGGTCGCGAAGATCTGCGTTCGGTTGAACAAAGTATCTTTCTGGATGCTGTAACCGCCTATGTGGATGTCATTCGTGATCGGGCCATTTTACGGTTGCGCCGAAATAATGTCAGTGTCATTGCAGAGCAGCAAAGAGCGACTATTGATCGTTTCAAAGTTGGCGAAGTGACAAAAACAGACGTCGCACAAGCCAGAGCTCGTTACAGTGGCGCTGTTTCTAGTCTCAATTTGGCTCAGGCTAATCTGAAAACCAGAAGAGCAATCTACGAGCAGATTATCGGCCGTAGGCCAAATGGACTGCGCAGCCCAAAGGGTATTGTTAAATATTTGCCTCGCTCGCTAAATGGGTCTCTGAAACGGGGAATGGACGAGCATCCTGCTATTCTTGGTGCGACTTATCGCGAAATCTCGGCCACATATAATATTCATCTCATTCGGGGGGAGCTTTTGCCAGAGATAAATCTGGAAGGAAGCTGGACCCGCCGATATCATCCAGCCGATGGTATTGATCGACAAAGAACTGGCATTATCAAGGGCACGTTCAAGATGCCGTTTTATGCCGGTGGTGAGATTTCAGCACGTGTAAGACAAGCCAAGCAGACTGTTCTGCAAAGGCGTCAGGAACTGCAGGCCGCCAAGCGAAAAGTACGGGCCGATGTGATTTCGAGCTGGGGACAGGTGACATCCATCATCGCGCAACTGGGAGCAGATCGCGCTCAGGTAAGCGCCACCAAAACAGCTCTTGATGGCGTTCAGGAAGAAGAAAAAGTCGGACAAAGAACCGTTCTCGATGTTTTGGATGCGCAACAGGAATATCTTGATGCACAGGTCACGATTGCTGTGACGAGAAGGGACCTTGTAGTGGCGAGATACCAGTTGCTGGCTGCCACCGGTCGTTTGTCAGCTTCGGAACTTGGTCTGCGCGTGTCGCGCTATGAGCCCGGGGCTCATTATGACCGGGTGGAACGCAAATGGTATGGCACCCGGGTTGAAGAGTATAATGATGAGCTGGAAAACAGAGCAATTGTAAATGATCGCTATTTTCCAACCAGTTATAAATAGTAGTTTGCCGACCCTATGTGTGCCACTCAACCGATCGATCCAAATGTGAGAATTGGATCGAGTGGACCATGCTTGCTATCAAAAAATTTATCGCTCGAATAGTCACTCATCTCTGGATTTCATTCGCGACATATGGCAATACTCATACCTACAAATATAACGTCTTTTGCCCATGAGCTGGCCACATTTACTGGTTAAATGCTTATTGTAGGTGGTGAATAATTGAGGGATTGCAGGATGAACAGTGCGGAAAAAAAAGCTCCAGAACCGAGCATGGACGATATCATTAGCTCCATCAGGAATATAATTGCCGATGATGCCCGGGAAACGGCCCCCGCTCAAACCGCCCCCGCAGTAGAGACTTCCGCACCTGCCATCGTTCAATTGACGGAAAATCAAATCGCAGAACCCGCTATTGAGCAAGCGAATGGTGTATCTGCGACCCCTGATGCCATGGCGTCAGCGCCTGCTGCTGAAGTGATCACTGAGCCAGCGGTTGCGCCATCAACTCCCGATCAGGAGATTGCCAGCGAAATTGACGCCGTGCCTGGCCTTGCGGCCACTTCTGAGGCACCTGCTGCTACGCTCGAGCCGATAGCCCCCGCATTGAATATATCTGAACCGCTATCTCCTGCATCAGAACTTGAATCGGCCCCCGCCAATGATGTGATGGCTGCGTCTGCACCAACTGTTGCGCCCGCGGCACCAGACATTATGGCAGCACCTGCTCCAGAGTCTGCCATAGCAGCCGCGCCGGTCCCACCGGAAGTGAACGCTCAAATGCCTGCTGCGATCATTGAAGATGATATCGCTTTTGTTTCTCCTGAAGTTACTCAAAATTCGCTTGCTGATCCCAGTCTTACGTCGGTTGCTCCCTCCTTAACGCCAACGAATGACCCTGTTGAAGAGATGATGCAGTCCGTTCGTGCAGATCAAACAGAGGGCGATCTGGTTAATAACGGGGTCGACCCTGATCAAATACTTGAAGGGATGGATTCAAGCGCAGCTGAAGTTGCGCCTAGTACTCCTGTGGAAGCGGCACCGGTTGTGAAAGAGCCAGGTATCGCCCCTGCAAAAGGGGAAGAGGTGGTCGCTGAGGAGGCTCCCATTGTGCTGGATGCCAGTCAGGTGACGCCAGAAGATGCGGTGGCAATCACGGCTGTCGCTAATGCCACGACGCAAGCACTGTCTGGCACCAGCCTTGCCAAGCCAACGGCAATAACCACACAAAATCAATCTGGGAGAAGCCTTGAAGAGAGTGTCAAAGCGATGCTTAAACCGATGATCAAAGAATGGCTTGATGAGAATATGCCTAGAATTCTTGCGGGCGTTATCAAGGAAGAAGTTGCCCTTCCCGACAGCGACAAGAACTAAGTCACGGCCTTCTCTCAAACCAATACAAAAAACGAAAATCAGCTGCTTCTTTTGCGAGGCGGCTGTTTTTATGTCTGCTTTTGGTTGTCAAATCCATCGGCAAAACATTTGATCGGCAATAGTATTTGACTGACCGTTGCGAGTATGTTTTTTCAGGACAAAATGAAACCATGGATCACGAGGCGATATGCTCGATAAACAATTTATACCCAGCGAAGTCGAACAACGCATTTACCAGCAGTGGGAAAATGCCGGTGCCTTTAAAAGCCAGCCTGATCGCGTCGCTGCTGGAGCCAAATCCTATTGTATTGTAATTCCCCCTCCCAATGTCACTGGTTCATTGCATATGGGGCATGCCCTTAACAATACCATTCAAGATATTCTCATTCGATTCGAGCGCATGCGCGGTAAGGATGTGTTGTGGCAACCGGGGATGGACCATGCTGGTATCGCAACGCAAATGGTTGTGGAACGCCAGCTTGCTCAAAATGAGGAACCGGGTCGCCGCGAAATGGGCCGGGAGGCCTTTGTTGAACGCGTCTGGGAATGGAAAGAAAAATCTGGCGGCACCATCATCAATCAGTTGCGCCGCCTTGGGGCGTCTTGCGACTGGTCACGTGAGCGTTTCACGATGGATGAGGGGCTGTCCAAAGCAGTTCGCAAAGTGTTTGTGGAATTATATGAAGCGGATCTGATTTATCGCGATAAGCGTCTTGTCAATTGGGACCCTGTATTCCAGACAGCTATTTCGGATCTTGAAGTTGAAAATATCGAAGTCGATGGGCATTTCTGGCATTTTAAATATCCGTTGGAAAATGGGGAAACTTATGAGTTCCCGATTGCTCACGACGAAGAGGGTGAGCCAATCGAGTGGGAGACACGCGATTATATCTCTATCGCCACGACCCGTCCTGAAACCATGTTGGGAGATGGCGCGGTCGCCGTTCATCCAAGCGATACGCGTTATGCGCCGATTGTCGGTAAACGTGTTTTGCTGCCATTGGCGGATCGCTATATCCCCATCATCACCGATGAACATCCGGATCCTGATTTTGGCTCTGGCGCCGTAAAAATAACTGGCGCCCATGATTTCAATGACTATGCGGTGGCGCGGCGTCATGATTTGCCTCTGCTCATCATCATGGATGAGCAAGGGCGGATGGCTGGTGAGATCCCCGAGAAATACATCGGCATGGACCGCTTTGAAGCCCGCAAACTGATTGTCGAAGATATCGATAAGCTGGGGTTACTGCTGGAAGTTGAAGACAAGAAAATCGTGCAACCGTTTGGCGATCGCTCCCATGCGGTGATTGAGCCGATGCTAACTGATCAATGGTATGTCAATGCCAAGAAACTCGCGAAGCCAGCGATCGCTGCTGTGAAAGATGGTCGTACAAAATTTGTTCCCGGGAATTGGGATAAAACTTACTTTCAATGGATGGACAATATCGAGCCCTGGTGTATTTCACGCCAGCTTTGGTGGGGCCATCGCATCCCGGTCTGGTATGGGCCGGATGAAAAAGTTTTTGTGGCCTACACAAGTGAAGAGGCTGATGAGCAGGCTGCAAGGCATTATGGCGAAGCGGTTGAATTACGTCAGGATCCTGATGTCCTCGATACCTGGTTCTCGTCTGGGTTATGGGCGTTCTCGACCCTTGGCTGGCCAGATGAAACGCCAGAGCTGGAGCGCTATTATCAGACCGATGTCCTTGTTACAGGGTTTGACATCATCTTTTTCTGGGTTGCCCGCATGATGATGATGGGATTGCACTTCATGGATGAAGTGCCGTTCCATACTGTTTATGTGCATGCGCTGGTGCGCGACGAGAAGGGGGCCAAAATGTCCAAATCCAAGGGCAATGTCATGGATCCCCTCGATCTTCTGGATGGCATTGATCTTGATCAGCTTGTCGAAAAACGCACCATTGGATTGGTGAAGAAAGACGCAAAGGCAATTGCCAAATCCACTCGCAAGGAATATCCCGATGGCATTCCGTCATATGGCACAGATGCCCTGCGGTTTACATTGGCCGCTATGGCGGCGCAAGGGCGTGATGTGCGTATGTCATTGCCGCGTGTTGAGGGGTATCGCAATTTCTCCACCAAGCTATGGAATGCAGCCCGATTTACGCAGATGAATGAATGTGTACGCCAAACAGATTTTGACCCGGCAGGCTGCAACGAAACCATTAATAAGTGGATTGCTGGTGAGATGCAAAAGGCCAGTAGCGCCGTAACACTGGCCATTGAGCTGCATCGCTATAATGAAGCGGCCAGTGCCATTTATAATTTTATCTGGCATGTCTATTGTGACTGGTATCTTGAATTGATCAAAACGGTTCTAAATGGCAAAGATGCGCAAGCACAAGCGGAAACGAGGGCGATGGCGGCCTTTGTACTTGATCAAATTCTCAAGCTCTTGCATCCGTTCATGCCCTTTATTACCGAGGAGCTTTGGCAAAAACTTGCTGAGCAAGGGCCTGAGCGCGAGAGTCTGTTGATCCTTGCACAGTGGCCGACCTTTTCAGGTCTCGAAGATGAGGTGGTAGATCGCGAAGTCGATTGGCTGATCCGTTTGATCACAGAAGTGCGCTCGGTACGGGCTGAAATGAATGTGCCAGCCGGCGCCAAGGTACCTTTGACCTTTACAGGAGCTGGCGTGGAGATTAAAGGCTGGGTTGAAACTCACAATGAAACGCTTCGACGTATTGCCCGGTTAGAAGGATTGAGCTTCAGCGATCAGACCCCCGATGGGGCTATTCAAATGATCCTTGATGACGTCACTATCGCCATGTCGTTGGGGGGTATTATTGATGTAGAAGCCGAACAGGCGCGGCTGAACAAGGAAATCGACAAGCAACGAGGGGATATCAAGAAGATTGAAGCCAAGCTTGGCAACGAGAACTTTACTGCGCGTGCTCCGGTCGAAGTCGTTGAAGAGCAACAGCGCCGCAAGAGTGAAGCGGAACAGGCAGTGGAAAAACTGCAAATAGCACTCAGGCGCGTGGAGGCTCTGGGTTAAATATTGTCTATTGTGGATAAGTGAAGAATAATAATTGCGATTGAGACCTATTCTAATTTTACTTAGGTGAAATCGCAATTACACAAGACGGCATTTCTCCTAATAAATAGGCAATGCTGTTTTTGATCTATTTTCTAACGACTTCCATATGGTCAGTATAGTGATTAATATAGATGCCAGTATTGATCAAAAAAAATCAGAAAAACTGAATGTTTGCAAAATATTTAAAGTATCCGATTCGTTGCTCTTGACAAGACACGTAAAGTTGACCTTTAGTAAATAGAACAAGAATAATTGAATTCCCATGTCTATTACAGGTCCGCCGCATCTCCTGAGACTTGGGATATTTGGGTTAAATTTATTTGGTGTGAGTGGCCTCCTCAATATCACCGAATAGCTGTTTAACCTGATATGAGCCTAATTTACTGGCTCATGAAACCGATTTCTGAGTATCCTGGTTCGGATTTTACCCCGCTGCCGAAAGGATATGAAGGGATCGGTTTCGTATTGTGCGCTTTTTTTTTAAAATCAAACAAGTCGTGCTAATTTAGTCAATGATGCAGCGCAAGATTGTGCACGACAAATCACACAGGGCACACGCAAGTGGTCCAATGATCGAGCGAGATGTATGTTTTAGCTAATTAGCAAGCGGAGCTATTTGATTTTGGCTTCTTTGAAATCGCAATGTTTGCGGATGACGGGATCGTATTTTTTCAAAACGAGTTTTTCCGTAATATTTCTAGGATTTTTCTTCGTTACGTAGAAATATCCTGTGCCTTCTGTGCTTACCAGACGGATTTTTTGAACAGCCGATTTTGCCATGTTACTTCCTCAAGAAATTAGGTGCGGCCGAACAAGGTTCTAAGAGCACGCGATTTGAGATCAGAATTTATCCTTTTGGCGCTCGTTGTCAAGCATAGTATTGAGGATTGGCGATGAAGACCGGTGCTTTTGGCAGATAAAATTGACTATGACACTGAATTGGGGCGCAAACGACTATTTATCAGCGTGGTTTTCTGGTTTTTCGTTTGCCCTTGTGTGCCGATCTGCCGCGCCCAGGATTGTTGCCGCGATTACTGCGACCGCGCCCAAAACGCTTGCTATGCGAGCCATCCTTGCTGTTTGACGCTTGCCCTTTGGTGAGTAGTTCAAAACGAAGAGCGCCAGCTGTTGGCACCGCTTCCACCAGCCTCACAGAAACGGTAGCGCCCATACGGTGCGTTTCGCCGCTGTTTTCGCCGATCAGCGATTGCCGTTGCTCATCGTAATAGAAATATTCGCGACCAATGGTGGAAATGGGGATAAAACCATCGGCTCCTGTATCTTGCAGGCGAACAAACAGGCCAGAGCGTGTGACACCAGAAATGCGCCCCTGAAAGGTTGCGCCAATATTATCGGCTAGGTGATAGGCGATAAGCCGGTCTGTGGTCTCTCGTTCCGCCGCCATGGCACGGCGCTCGAGATCCGATATGTCAGAGGCGATATTGGTCAAGCGCTCAACCTGTTTGGCTTCCAGACCATCTTCACCAAACCCCATCGCTAGGATCAAGGCGCGATGAACAATGAGATCGGCATAGCGCCTGATCGGTGAGGTGAAATGCGCGTACTGGCTAAGATTGAGCCCGAAATGTCCCTCATTTTTTGTGCTGTAGATGGCCTGAGACTGAGAGCGCAAAATGGTTTCATTGACCAGATCATTGAGATCGCCGCCTTCGACTTTTGCAAGAATCTCATTGAGATGTTTGGCCTTGACTTGCGCGTTGCGTGCAAATTTGATTTTGAGGGTCTGCAAAAAATCGCCAAGAGATTGCATTTTTTCAAATGAGGGGGCGGGGTGAATGCGGTAGATGACCGGTGACTTGGCATTATCGAGAGTCTGCGCCGCGCAGACATTGGCCTGGATCATGAACTCTTCGATGACTTTATGGGCGTCAAGTCGCTCTGGAGTTAGGATATCCTTGATACGCCCGCCATCATCCATAATTATTTTACGCTCAGGCAGGTCTAGTTCCAGGGGATGGCGTCTGGCGCGTGCCTTCAGTAGCCCCTTCCAAGCGCTCCACAAAGGCCTGAGGACTGGTTCCAGCAAAGGCAGCGACACCTCATCTCCATGACCGTCTATGGCCATCTGGGCCTGTTCATAGGAGAGCTTGGCGTGCGAACGCATTATGGGCCGCATGAATTTGTGATCAATTTTCTCACCATGCTTGTCGAACTTCATTTTAACCGCGAGGCAGGGACGTTCCTCATGCTCTCGCAAGGAGCAAAGGTCGTTGGAGATTTTCTCTGGCAGCATAGGCACAACCCGGTCAGGGAAATAGACAGAATTACCGCGTTTTAGAGCTTCGATATCTAACCGTGACCCCGTATTTATGTAATAAGCTACGTCGGCAATGGCTACGATTACGATAAAACCGCCCAAGTTTGCAGCGTCTTCGTCCGCATAGGCATAGACGGCATCATCATGGTCGCGGGCGTCGGATGGATCGATGGTGATAAGCGGCGTATCTCGCAGATCTTCACGATTGTCCTCACTCAAGATTGGTAAAGTTTCAAGCTCTTCGAGCACGTCCTTGGGGAAATGATCAGGGATACCATGGCGATGAATGGCAATTAAGCTGATAGCGTTTTGGTCATCTGGATTGCCAAGGCGGGCTTTGATGGTGGCGAGCGAGGGGCCATGACGGCCAGACTTTGCAGGTAAAAAACGAACGAGCTCTCCGTCTGCTACATCAAGGCAGTCTTTGGTTTGAACGGTCCATTCGCGCAGTATTTTGCGATCTACTGGATCAATCTGCCCGCTGCCATCGTCAAGTCGCCGGAAAATGCCGAGCAGTTCTCGGTCTTCTTTTGGCAGTTTCTTAATGATGCGCGCTTGATAGGGCGGCGTCCCTTGTTCGGCATCTTCTGATTTACTGATGCGCGCAAGGATACGATCACCAACACCAGCGCTTTCGCGGCTGTTACGTTGACTTTCAAACTGGATCAGGATTTTTGGTGGTTCACTGTCGCCTTGCCATTTTTCAGGGCTGGCAATGAGATCGCCTTCATCATCAAGGTGAGTGATCGCAAGCACCGTGACAGCAGGTAGTTCGCCAGGACGCGAGATTTTCTTGCGAGGGCCGGAAATCAGGCCTTCATCCGCCATCTCGCGCAATAGCTGTTTGAAGGGAACCCTTTGCGCCCCCTTGATACCAAAGGCTCTACCGATCTCGCGCTTGCCGGTTTTTTTCGGGGAAGACTGAATAAATTCCAGGATCTCCGATTTCTCGGGCAAAGGCCGCTGTTGCGGCGTTGGCTTTGGGGAAGTGGTTTTCCCTTTGCGTTTTTGCGAGGTTTTTTTACGTCGGTTTTTGTCGGCCAAGGCTATTCCTACTAGGCCGGTTTGGCCGCTGCGGCTTTCTTCTTCGCCGGTGGTTTCTTTTTGGCTGCCGGTTTTTTCTTGGCGGCGGCCTTCTTTTTTGGAGCTGCTTTTTTACGAGCCGGTTTCTTTTTGCCAGATTTGGCGGCCCGCTCGGTAATCAGTTTAACCGCTTCTTCCATGGTGAGGTCTTGCGGGTCGGTCCCCTTTGGGATGGTGGCGTTTATTTTGCCGTGTTTGACATAGGGACCATAGCGACCATCAAGCACCTGCACAGCGCCTGTTTCTTCTGGATGTTCACCAAGTTCTTTCAAGACTGTAGCACCGCGGTTCTGCTTGGTCTTCTTTTCCGCGAGAACAGTCACAGCGCGGTTAATGCCGATAGTAAAGACTTCTTCGGGATTGTCCTTGTCCAGATTGGCGTAGACGCTTTTGTGCTTAACAAAAGGCCCATATCTGCCGATGCTGGCGGTGATCATCACGTCATCTTCGGGATGTTTGCCAACATCTCGTGGTAGTGACAATAATTTTTGTGCCTGCTCGAAATCAACAGCAGCTGGTTCCATGCCCTTGGGCAGGGACATGCGTTTGGGCTTTTCTTTTTTCTTTTTGTCATAGTCATCTGGTTCGCCCAGCTGCACATAAGGTCCAAAGCGTCCGGACTTGAAAAATACGTCTAAACCTGTTTCAGGATCTACTCCCAGCATGCGGTCTTCATTGCCGCTATTTTCTCCCGCTTCTTCGTTGCTTTCGGTAAACTGGCGCGTAAAACGACATTCTGGATAGTTGGAGCAGCCAATGAAAGCGCCAAAACGTCCAACTTTCAAAGAGATGCGACCATCGTCGCATTTAGGGCATTTGCGCGGATCGGAACCATCACCGGCATCTGGAAAGACATGGGGACCAAGCATTTCGTTGAGGGCATCGAGAACTTCCGTAACGCGCAGGTCCTTGATCTCGTTGACCTTGGCGATGAACTCTGTCCAAAATTCATTGAGGACCTGCTTCCAGGAAAGTTTGCCTGCTGAAATGATGTCGAGTTTTTCTTCCAGCCCGGCCGTGAAATCATATTCCACATAGCGCTCAAAAAAACTTTCAAGAAACGCGGTAACAAGGCGTCCCTTGTCTTCAGGTATCAGCTTCTTTTTATCAATCCGTACATATTCGCGGCTCTGTAGCACTGCAAGTGTGGAGGCGTAAGTGGACGGGCGCCCGATGCCCAGCTCTTCCATTTTCTTTACCAGCGTCGCTTCAGAATAGCGAGGAGGAGGCTCGGTGAAATGCTGATCAGCATTGACCGTATGGGCTGTGGGTTTTTCGTTTTCGGTGATCAATGGCAGTCGTTTATCATCATCATTTTCACTCTTGTCATCATCCTCGCGACCTTCGCGATAAAGCGTCAAAAAGCCATCAAAACGAAGCACCTGACCAGTGGCGCGCAGGCCATAATTTTCATTGTTTGGACCCGTTGCAGCAATCTCGACAGTTGTGCGATCAAAAACGGCGTCGCTCATCTGTGAGGCGACCGTACGTCGCCAAATGAGGCCATAGAGCTTTATCTGATCGGCATCGAGATATTTGGCAATATCATCGGGATGACGGGCAAAGTCAGTTGGGCGCACGGCTTCATGCGCCTCTTGAGCATTTTTGGCTTTTGTTTTGTAAGTACGCGGCTCATCCGGGTGATAATTCTTGCCATACCGATCAGCAATCACCGAGCGGGCCGATTGAATAGCTTCGGGGATGATCGAGATTGCGTCGGTTCTCATATAGGTGATGAGACCGGCGGTTTCTGATCCAATGGAAACGCCCTCATAAAGCTTTTGCGCAACCTGCATTGTTCTTGACGCCGAGAAACCAAAGCGACGCGAGGCATCCATTTGCAGTGTTGAAGTGGCAAATGGCGGTGGTGGGCGGCGTTTTTGCGGTTTCTTGACGACAGAGCTGACTTTAAATGAAGCTGATTGAAGCACTTTTTACGCTGGCAAAGCAGTCGCTTCATCGGGAAGATCAAATTTCCCCAGCTTTTTGCCTTCAATCGACACCAGTCTTGAGGTGAACTTGTCGCCGGCCGCACTGTTCATCAAGGCTTCAATGGTCCAGTATTCGCGAGGTTTGAAAAGCTCGATTTCCATTTCACGATCGCATACCAGACGCAATGCAACGGATTGTACGCGTCCTGCTGAGCGAGAACCTGGCAGCTTGCGCCATAGGACAGGTGACAGGGTGAAGCCCACGAGATAATCAAGAGCACGTCGCGCCAGATAGGCGTCGATCAATGGCACATCTAGTTCGCGTGGATTGGCGAGGGCTTCCAAAATGGCGCTTTTGGTAACAGCGTTAAAAGCCACGCGCTCTACTTCAACACCTTTGAGTGCTTTTCTTTTTTCCAGAACCTGTAAAATATGCCATGAAATGGCTTCGCCTTCACGATCAGGGTCAGTGGCGAGGATCAGTTTGTCGGAGCCTTTGACCGCTGCTGTGATCTCTTTGAGCGTCTTGGCTCCGCGTGTATCTGACTCCCAATGCATGGTAAAATCATTGTCGGGTTCAACAGAGCCGTTTTGTGATGGCAGGTCACGGACATGACCAATAGAGGCAATGACTTTATAGTCAGATCCAAGATACTTGTTGATGGTTTTGGCTTTTGCCGCCGATTCCACAATAACAATATTCATTGGTGTCCGTTTCTCGTTCTGACTTGTTCATTATCCACAAATGGGCCTTCGCGATTGCCTCTTTAAATCTTTTTCAAAGAGACGACATCGAGGTTTGATCGCTCGATGATGCCGAAAACCCATCACTAATCTTCATATTGATTGCCGTATGAAAATGCTCAATCACTGTCTTCGTGTCAATTCCCAAAAACAATGGGTTGATTTTTATATTGCAATGTGTGCAATTATAGGTTGCGTATATATAATGATGCAATTAAAAAGTGTACAGCCAGCCAGCAACATTATCTGGTCGGTATATAGCAAAATGTCACAAAAGAAACCTATGTGGATAAATGGGACGAAGATGTGATTTTTTAAGAAGATTGCCATTGAGAGGGATGCTTTATGGGAAATGACAAATCAATTTCGAACATCATCAAGTTGAGCGATAGCGCGAGAAGTCTTAATGACGCTGTCCCCATGACGTCAGATAGTGATGATGCCAACGCATTCATAATTGATATGCTGGACCGTTTGATGCGGATAGCCACAAAGGAAGATCAATCCGTATTGGTATATTTACTGGCCATGGCGAGAATCGAAGCCATCGAGTCAACGAAAGACAAGTGATAGACCGCACCCAAAGATCTTCCAGCGTACCGGCCCCAGTAACGCTATGAAGCAACCGGCGCTAATAATCGAATATTTTGGGCACCATCATGTTCCAGTTGCCCGCCGAGCTCTAATTCGAGCAATACGACACGCACTTCTCGTGAATGCAGGCCAGTGGCCCTTATTATTTCATCTATTTCAACAGCCTGCGTGCTAAGGGCATTTAGCACAATTTCGCGCGTACTTTGTTCGATATCCAATATCTCAAAGGATTGCTGGTCCGTATCAGGTTCGAACAGGGAGGCCTGTTCATAACGCTTTATGTCTGACATGGGAGTGAGATTTTCGAGCACATCATCTGCGCAAGTGATCATGGAGGCTCCGGACATGATCAATTTATTGGGGCCGGCAGCTCGTGGGTCGGTAGGGTGCCCGGGGACAGCCATAACTTCGCGTCCTTGCTCGCTGGCGAGGCGCGCGGTGATCAAGGAGCCGGAGCGCAGATTGGCTTCGACAACAATTGTTCCAAGGGCACAACCGGAAATAATCCGATTGCGGCGGGGAAAATCACGGGCGCGGGGTTCAAAACCTGGTGGATTTTCTGTGATGACAAGACCGGTTTTTTCGATCTGGCTTTGTAATCTTTTGTTCTGCGGCGGGTAATAATTGTCAATACCTCCCGCAATTACAGCCATCGTTGCCTGTTCCAGCGAACCTGTGTGGGCTGCGGTATCGATGCCGCGTGCCAGGCCTGAAACGATGGCATATCCGGCTTGCGCCAGTTCTTGCACAAGGCGGCGGGTAAATTTTTGCCCGACAGCAGAGCCATTTCTTGACCCGACAATGGCCACCGCTGGCAATGTAGTGAGATCGGCATTACCCTTGATATAGAGAAGCGGCGGCGGCGCATCCAGATGGGCGAGTGCGGGGGGATAACCGTGTTCGCCTCTGGCAACGAGTGTTGCGCCAAGTTTGCGGGCAGCTTTGAGTTCGCGCTCGACCATTTGTCTGGTTATGGGTGGGGATTGTGATCGGTGCTTTTTGGCCCGATGTTGAAACTCTGGTAGATGATCAAGGGCCTGTTCCGCACCGCCAAAATAATTGATCATGCGCCAGAAGGTAGCCGGGCCAACATTGTGCGATCTGATCAGCGCCAGCCAGTTGAGTTTTTGTTCGTCGCTTAATGTAAGGGGTGTCGACTTGTCGGGAGGAGTGGGTTTGAACAAAGGCATAGTTCTATCCCTCGCTGCCGATCTTGGCCTCTTCACCGCGCATAAGCCGCTTGATATTGTCTTTGTGTTTGATGAACACGAGCAAGCTCATCACCATGATGACAAAGACCAGCGTTTTTTGTCCAGTTGTTGCTGCAATCAGTGGTAAGCTGGCCGCGGCGATCAGAGCAGACAGGGACGAGATTTTGAACATCAGAGTGGCCATCAGCCAGAGACCGCAAAAGAACAGGGCAAATGGCCAGTAGAGCCCGATCAGCACACCAATATAGGTTGCGACGCCCTTGCCGCCTTTGAATTTCAACCAGACCGGAAAAAGGTGGCCAAGAAAAGCACCAAGTCCGGTTAGCATGGCGGTCTCTGGTCCATATCTGGAGGCGAACAGCACCGGGATGGTGCCTTTTGCCATATCTGCCAGTAAAGTCGCAGCGGCGAGCCCTTTATTGCCGGTACGCAACACATTGGTGGCGCCGATATTGCCCGAACCGGTGTCGCGAATATCACCAAACCCAAAGGCTTTTGTTAAAAGCAGTCCAAAGGGAATGGCGCCAGCCAGGTAGCCCAGCAAAAACCCAAAAATTGAAATATTCGAAGTGAGATCCATGCTCATAAAAGCGGCTTTCTTGCTAAGGCGTATAAAATTGGGGGCCAACTAAAGTCAAGAATAGCGATAGAGCTCGCGCCCTGCAACAAATGTCCGCAGCACATGTCCCTGCATGCGTTCATTGTCGTAGGGAGTGTTTTTTGATTTTGAGCGCAATAAGGATGGATCGACGATCCACGGGGTCATGGGATCAAACAGGATGAGATCTGCAGGATAGCCGATTTTCAGCTGTCCGGTCTTTAGTCCCAGTCTCTTTGCCGGGTTGTGCGAAACCACACGAAAGATGTCAGCTAGGCTCAGATCACCGCTGTGATACAAGCGTAAAAGAGCGGGTAGCATCGTCTCAAGCCCAATGGCGCCATCGGATGCCTGCTCGAACGGGCGGCGCTTCACATCGGCGTCTTTGGGGTCATGGGCCGACACCACAACGTCAATCGTGCCATCCTTGACACCAGTCACCAGTGCCATGCGATCATCTTCTGTGCGCAACGGTGGGCGCATTTTAAAGAAGGTACGGTAGGATCCGATATCATTTTCGTTGAGTGTCAGGTGGTTGACCGAAACCCCGCAGGTGATGGGCAGGTTTTTGGCCTTTGCGTTGCGGATAATCTCTAGGGATTGCGCGCATGAAATTTGCGCGGCGTGATAGCGGCATCCCGTCATTTCAACGAGCCGGACATCGCGCTCAAGCGTGATGATTTCGGCTTCAACTGGACGCCCCGGTAATCCCAGGCGAGCGGAGACCAGCCCTTCGTTCATGACACCGGGGTCAGCAAGATCATTGTCTTCCGTGAAATGCACAATGAGCGCATCAAAATCTTTGGCATAGGACAGCACCATTCGCATCATTTTGGCATTGGGTATGCTGTCTTTGCCATTGGTAAAGGCAATGGCCCCGGCCTGTTTCAAAAGGCCGATTTCTGTCATCTCATCGCCGCGCAGTCCTTTGGTAACGGCGGCCATTGGATAAATGTGGATGTAGCCCGGATCCGTTGCATGACGCTTGATATAGTCGACAAGGGCGACATCATCGATGACGGGTTCAGTGTTGGGCATGCACACCATGCTGGTGACACCGCCAGCAAGGGCTGCTTGCGATGCTGTTGCCAGCGTTTCGCGATGTTCTTTGCCTGGAACACCCGTGTAAACCAGCATATCGACAAGTCCGGGAGCGAGTATGTGACCACCGCAATCAATGACGGTTGTTCCCTTGGGGGCATTGCGCCGCAAATCGCCCGAAATTTGTTCGATCAGGCCATCACGGATGACGATGCCACCGGGCGTTGGCGTGTCGCTCGTTGGATCAAGCAGTTGCGCGTTAATGAGGGCGGTTGCTTCTGTATCTTTGGTGACCATCATGGCGTGCCCTGCTGTTGTTCATGCATTCGTTTTGACAGCGATTCAAGAACCGCCATGCGTACGGCGACTCCCATTTGCACCTGTTCTTGAATGACACTGCGGGGATCATCGGCGATGATAGAATCTATCTCCACACCTCTGTTCATGGGGCCGGGATGCATGATGATGGCATCTGGTTTGGCAAAGGCCAGTTTCTCGGCATCAAGCCCGAAAAACTTAAAATATTCGCGCTCTGAGGGGACATGAGTGCCGTTCATGCGCTCGCGCTGCAAGCGCAGCATCATCACCACATCAGCGCCTTTGAGACCTTCTTCCATGCTGGTAAAGACTTCCGCGCCAAGACGTTCGGGAAACGGCGGTAGCAGGGTCGAGGGGGCGATGATGCGCACGCGGGCATTTAGGGCGCTTAATAGTTGAATATTGGACCTGGCGACACGTGAATGTAATATATCGCCGCAGATAGCCACAGTGAGCGCTTCCAGGCGGTTTTTGGCACGCTTGATCGTCAAAGCGTCCAAAAGGGCTTGTGTTGGATGTTGATGGCTACCATCACCAGCATTGATGACACTGCAAGAGACTTTCTGGGCCAGCAGTTCAACCGCACCGGCGGCAAAATGGCGGACAACCAACACATCAGGGCGCATCGCATTGAGGGTCATGGTTGTATCGATCAGTGTTTCGCCTTTGCTGATCGATGAGGATTTAACCGCCATGTTCATGACATTGGCACCAAGGCTTTTGCCAGCAAGTTCAAACGAGCTTTGGGTGCGGGTGGAAGATTCAAAAAAAAGGTTGATCTGGGTCAACCCTTTGAGAACGGCTTTCTTTTGGCCTTTGTGCGGATCGAGATTGGCAATCTGCTCCGCCAGATCCAAAAGGCCCATAATATCATCGCGGCTCAAATCTTCTATGGAGAGAAGATGAGGTTTGGAGAGGCGGAAAGCTGGTTTGGTTTTTTTAATGGTCATTAAAATCTGATCTATATGGCGATATTGCCAAAACGGCAATAGCTGGTGTGGCGGAGCGTTAATTTTTCCCCGGCTTTTTTTCTGGCCCCTTCAACCAGCTGCGCTCTGGGCATAGGAGAGCACGAACGGCAATGTGATGGTTGCGGCCAACACCTGGAAGGTGATGATGGATGCCATCAGGTCAGCATCGCCTCCCATTTGCTTGGCAAGGATATAGCCAGACGCAGCGGTGGGCACGGCGGCGCAAATGACGGCGATGATCAATGGTTCCCCTGTTACACCAAGTGCCAGACATGAGATCACCATAAAAAATGGCATGCCGATCAGCCGAATGATTGCGGCCGAAAACACCGGACGCAAATCTGCAATATTGAGCCGCGGCTTAAGGGCAGCGCCAACCGTCAATAGCGAAATGCCAAGGGCCGCTCGCCCGACCAGATCGAGTGTCGTCACAATGGTCGATGGCATGGTGAAGGGGGCAAGATTCAATAGTATGCCTACAAGGCAGGCAATAATAAACGGGTTTTGCGATAGCTGGCGTAACAGCCCCGGGGCGCTGGAGGCACTTCGATCTCCATAAAGCGACAGCACTGTGACATTGATCAAATTGAGTAAGGGGATCAACGTTGCCAGACCGATAGAGCCGATGATGACGCCCTTGTCTCCATAGAGCGCAGCAATGATAGCCAGAGCAATAAAGCCATGCCATCTGGTTGACCCTTGAAAAAGGCTGGTATAGCCAGCATTATCGAGGGCCAGCAGTTTCGACAGAGGGATCCTTGCCAAAAACAATATGATAGACACGCCGATGGTTGCTAGGATCATAGCTGCGGCGATACGAAATACCGGCGCGGCAGAAAGATCAGCGGTGCTGAGGGATTTAACAATCAGTATGGGAAGCAGCAGATAATAGCACAGGTGATTGATGCCAGCCCATTCTTCATCAGCAATCAGCTTGGATGCCCGTAGCGCAAAGCCGGTCATGATGACGGCAAACACGGGAATAAGCGCATAGGTGATACTGCTCATGGCGATGTTGCCTTGATATGTGATATGCGATCAAGGGCGCCTTGCAATATAAAACCAGCGGCCATTTTATCGATGACTTCAGCGCGTCTTTTGCGAGTCGCGTCTGCTTCAAGCAAGGTGCGTTCAACCGCAATCGTTGACAGACGCTCATCCCAAAAACATAAGGGCAGCTTGACGTAAGGGGCGAGATTGCGAACAAAGGCGCGCACGCTCTGCACGCGGGGGCCTTCCGATCCATCCATATTGAGCGGCAGGCCGACTATGATACCGCCTCCTTGATACTCTTTGATGACCTCAACGATTTGCTCGGCATCAATGGCAAATTTCACTCGCCTGACAGTTTTTAGGGGGGTCGCGATATTGTGCATGCTGTCAGATATGGCGATGCCGATGGTTTTGGTGCCAGGGTCAAGGCCGAGCAGGGGCCTGCCAATGGTCAGGTCCTTGGCTATCTCGTCGATCGAAACGAGATAATCGGGTTGTTTTTTTTCATTGTTATCCATCAACAAATTCATAGAAGATGGCGCTCAAAACTGCAATCTATATTGCGCCCCTATTGCGCCTCTGGCAAAGCGGCGTTATGACGAGAGTAATTAAGGGGTTCAGACGAGAAACCCTGCCATAATATACGAGGTTCTTATGAAGGTTGATGAAAAACTGGTACGCCGGATCGCCCATCTTGCTCGCATCAAGGTGAGTGATAGCGATGTGCAGCATCTCAAGGGGGAGCTTTCGTCCATTCTGGGATTTGTGGATCTGTTGTCTGAAGTTGATACTGACGATGTTGAGCCAATGACCTCGGCTGTGGATCGTGAAATGTTTGAACGAGAAGATGTGGTCACCGATGGCGGATATCCAGACGACATCATCAAAAATGCCCCCGAACGTGATGAGCATTATTTCATGGTGCCAAAGGTTGTAGAATAAATTATGAGCGAACTTACCGATCTGACGATTGCCAGGGCCCGCAAGGGATTGGCAGAAGGTGACTTTTCCGCAGTTGAGCTGTGCGAGGCCCATATCAAGGCGGTGGATGCCGCTAATGAGGCGCTCAACACCTTTATTGTGACAACCCCCGAACAGGCTGTAAAGCGTGCTGCACAATCTGACAAAAAGATAAAATCTGGGGATGCGGGCGCACTTGAGGGTATACCTCTTGGTATCAAGGATCTGTTTTGCACCAAAGATGTGCAGACCACCGCTGGCTCACATATTCTGGATAGATTCACCCCGGTTTACGAATCAACCATCACAAAAAACCTTTTTGATGATGGGGCCGTCATGATTGGCAAACTCAATCTCGACGAGTTCGCCATGGGGTCCAGTAACGAGACCAGCTATTTCGGCAATTGTATCAGTCCCTGGAAGCGCAAGACCGATGGGGCCAATCTTGTGCCTGGTGGCTCTAGTGGTGGATCCGCTTCAAGCGTTTCTGCGCGTTTGGTGATGGGGGCAACTGCAACCGATACTGGTGGCTCTATCCGCCAGCCAGCCGCATTTACAGGGACGGTGGGCATCAAACCGACTTATGGCCGCTGTTCGCGCTGGGGCGTGGTGGCATTTGCTTCTTCCCTGGATCAGGCGGGCCCCATTACCCGCACGGTGGAAGACGCGGCGATTATGCTCAAAAGCATGGCAAGTTATGACGCCAAGGATACGACCAGCGTTGACTTACCAGTACCGGATTATGAAAAAACTTTGCGTGATGGCGTCAAGGGCTTGAGAGTTGGTATCCCTAAGGAATACCGCGTTGATGGTATGCCGGACGAAATCGAACAGCTCTGGCAAAAGGGCATCGACTGGCTAAAAAGTGAGGGGGCGGAAATTGTTGATGTCAGCCTGCCTCACACCAAATATGCACTGCCTGCCTATTACATTGTTGCCCCTGCGGAAGCGTCCTCGAACCTTGCGCGCTATGATGGCGTACGTTATGGACTGCGCGTGCCCGGCGATGATATTCTGTCCATGTATGAAAATACCCGGGCCCAAGGATTTGGTGCCGAGGTCAAGCGGCGCATCATGATCGGCACCTATGTTTTGTCCGCCGGTTATTATGACGCCTATTATTTGAAAGCCCAAAAAGTACGGACCCTTATCAAGCGTGATTTTGATGAGGCCTACAAAAAAGTCGATGTTTTATTGACGCCGACAACACCAGGTCCAGCTTTTGCTCCCGGCGAAAAAGGTGGTGATGATCCAGTAGAAATGTATCTCAATGATATTTTCACCGTTACCGCCAATATGGCCGGGCTGCCCGGGATATCTGTACCTGCCGGCCTTTCATCAGAAGGCACGCCGCTTGGTCTGCAGCTGATAGGCAAGCCATTTGATGAGGCTGGGTTATTGCGCGCCGCACAGACATTGGAAGATGCCGCCGGTTTGCTGCCAGCACCCGATAAATGGTGGGTGTAAATACAAGAATTGGGGAGGAATATGGTTCGTAAATTAACAACATTGCTGGTTGGTATCTTTATCAGCACAATAGCTCTGGCGAGTGGCAGTGGTGTCAGCGCCGCGAACACAGGCATTGCTGTTTTGAAGGTAGAGACAACATTTGGCGGGTGTTCGCCAGCAACGTTCTGGCTCGGCACTAAGCAGGGCAGCGAATTCAAAAACATCAAATCAGTGTCTGTCGGGGGGCTGGGCGCCCTGTTATTTGGCGATGGTAGCGCTGAACTTTCAACGGTAGAACTTGCGCCCGGAACTTATTATATTGTTGAATATTCCTGCACGGATGGGGTTGGCGGAAGCATTCGGATAAGTGGCGATACCGGTAGCTGGACTTCAAAATATACAAAATCACTAGCTCACTTCAGCGTCAGAAAAGGCGAAGTGGTGAATGCCGGGTTTTTGCAGATGGTCCGCATTGGTTCGACGCAATCCTTTGTTTTTAAGGTCAAGCCATTGCCCGCCAAGGATCTTGCAAAACTGCGCAAGAAGCAGCCAAAAATTTATGCCCGAATGCGCAAGCGATATATGAAAGCAGACGGTCTCAAATAAAGCTGTCTCAAAAAGCGGCAATAGTACCAGACTCAAGCAGAGCAATGCGCGAGTATATTTGGCGGCCAGAATATGACTATGTGAAACCATCTATTTGTAACGGAATATAGCTATTATGAAAGAGAGAAAACCCGAGGACTGCGAAAGCATGGAGCATGTTCGCGGTGAAATCGATCAGCTCGATGAGCAGCTGATAGACCTGATTGCCGAGCGCTTTGGCTATGTCGACCGTGCCTGGCAATTGAAGAACAATCCTGATGAAGCCAGGGTTCCCTGGCGCATCAATGAAGTGATCGAAAAAGTGCGGGCTCGAGCAGAAGACAGGGGCGTCCCCCCACAGCTCGCTGAAGCCTTGTGGCGCCAAATGATCGGCTGGTTCATCGAATATGAAATGGAAAAGCTGGAAAACAGGGCAGAGGAATAAAATATGTACAAAGAATCACGCGAAACTGAAAAGAAGAACCTTGTTCAGGGGGCTACCGGCGATTGGGAAGTGGTGATCGGGCTGGAGGTGCATGCGCAGGTAACCAGCAAGGCGAAGCTGTTTTCCGGATCTTCAACGCAGTTTGGCGGGGAGCCAAATGACCATGTGTCGCTGGTCGATGCCGCCATGCCAGGCATGTTGCCCGTGATTAATGAAGCATGTGTGCATCAGGCGATCCGTACGGGACTTGGCCTACGTGCCAAGATCAATAATCGCTCTGTATTTGATCGCAAGAACTATTTTTATCCCGATTTGCCACAAGGCTATCAGATCTCGCAATTCAAACATCCCATTGTCGGTGAGGGAGATGTTGTGCTCGATTTGAAGGATGGCACCAGCGTCACCATCGGTATTGAGCGCCTGCATCTGGAGCAGGACGCAGGAAAAAGCAATCATGAATTGCACCCCAAACACTCAGTAGTGGATCTCAACCGCTCTGGGGTTGCGCTAATGGAGATTGTTTCTTATCCAGATATGCGCTCGGCAGAAGAGGCCAAAGCCTATGTCACCAAGCTGCGCACCATTTTGCGCTATTTGGGGACCTGTGATGGCAATATGGACGAAGGCTCGATGCGTGCCGATGTCAATGTGTCGGTGCGCCGCCCCGGTGACCCGTGGGGCACGCGTACCGAGACCAAGAATGTCAACTCTATCCGTTTTATTGGCCAGGCCATCGAGTATGAAATCAATCGACAGATCGATGTGCTCGAAGATGGTGGCTCCATTGACCAGGAAACGCTTTTGTTTGATCCCAAAAAAGGCGAAACGCGGCCCATGCGCTCGAAAGAAGAGGCGCATGACTATCGCTATTTCCCTGACCCCGATCTGTTGCCACTTGAGTTTGATGATGCGCTGGTAGAAAAGCTTAGAGCCGAACTTCCAGAATTGCCTGACGAGAAAAAAGATCGCTTCATGTCGGACTATGGCCTGTCACCCTATGATGCCGAAATACTCATCGCGGCGCGACCATCTGCCGATTATTTCGAACAGGTCGCCAAAGGAAGGGATGCCAAACTTGCGGTTAACTGGGTGATGGGAGATCTGTCTGGGCATGCCAATGCCAAGGGGGTGCCACTTCACGAAGTTGGTGTCTCACCAGACCAGCTTGGGCAGCTCATTGAGCTGATCACGGAGGGTACTATTTCGGGCAAAATCGCCAAAGATGTGCTGGAAATTGTTTTGGAAGAGGGCGGCAACCCCGCTGATATCGTTGAAGCCAAGGGCCTCAAGCAGATGTCCGATACGGGCGAACTTGAAGCCATTGTTGATGACATCATCGCCAATAATCCCAAGCAGGTCGAACAGCTCAAGACTAAGCCCAAAACCATCGGCTGGTTTGTCGGTCAGGTCATGCAGAAAACTAAAGGCAAGGCTAATCCGCAAGCCGTCAACAAACTATTGCAGGACAAGCTGGAGATCGGTGAGGGGTAGGGGGAAAAGCTCCAAAAAAGTGTCATCCCTGCGAAGGCAGGGAACCATACTCCCCGCATTATCAATTTTGTTGAAAAGGTCGCGGCGAGATTGGTTTTGCAATTGATAGATCGGTGGTTATGGATCCCAGCCTGCGCTGGGATGACAATCGTGGTGTATTGGCAATTGCAATGAATAGAGTGTTGATGTCGATTAGCATCAATATGCCATGCACCCCGTCAAGCAGCCATTTCCAAAACTTCCGCCTTGCTCTCTAGATGCCAGATTTTTGAGACAATTTGCCAGCCATCAGGACCTTTGACGAAGGCAAGGTGGTCAACGAAAATACTTTCATGGGCCTGCAGGCGCACTTTTACAGTGGCGCTTAAATCCGATAGATAGTCGATGAGAACAATTTCATCCTTGCGGATCTGATTGCGGGCCGCTGGGGATGGACGACTTTCCACATCCATGCGAAAATTAGCGATCGGATCGACAAATATTTTGCCTTCATCGGCGTCAAACAGGCTGGCTGAGGGATGGAACACGGCATCCAGTTTTTCAACGTCGCAGTGATAAATAGCATCAAAATAGAGGCTGATTGCTTCAAGTAAGATACGCGTATTGTTCATCTTCTTCTCCCTTTAACGTGCTTATAGTCACACCTTAACGACAAGCCACACAATATAAAGTGGCGCTAAAGACAAATAGTGGTAAGATGTCGCCAATGATGATTATGCAAAAAAAAACCAATGTAACGGCTCCTGGATTAGTTGTGGTCCTGACCTATGACGGCTTGTGCACGTTTGAGTTCGGCATTGCTGTTGAAGTGTTTGGTTTGTCGCGCCCCGAATTTGATTTCCCCTGGTACAAGTTTCAAGTCGTTGCCTGCGAACAAATGAAAGTACGAGCCATGGGTGGCATAACCATTGAGGCCGATGCGGGCCTTGAAGCGTTGGAGCGGGCTCGCACGATCGTAATTCCGGGATGGCGCGACAAGACCGAACAGCCTCCTGAAAAGCTACTGGCAGCCCTTGTTAAAGCTCATGCGCGTGGGGCGCGCTGCCTGACAATCTGTTCGGGAGTATTCGTATTGGCAGCGGCTGGCTTGCTGAACGGCAAACGCGCCACAACCCATTGGCAACATTTCTCCTATCTCAAAGAACAATATCCAGAGATCCTCGTTGAAGAAGATGTTTTATACATCGATGAGGGCAATATCATCACGTCAGCTGGTAGTGCTGCCGGCATCGATGCCTCCTTGCATCTGATCCGCCGTGACTTTGATAGCAAAACCGCCAATAGCGTGGCGCGACGGCTTGTGATGTCTCCCCATCGAGATGGCGGGCAAGCGCAATATGTAGCGGCACCCATTTATGAGCACACCGGGCGCAGTATCAGTGAAGTGATGGATTGGGCTCGTGCAAAACTGGCCGACCCCATTGGGCTAGGCGAGCTTGCGGCGCAGGGAAATATGAGCGAGCGAACTTTCCTGCGGCGGTTCAATGAGGCCGTGGGCATGACGCCAGTGGCGTGGTTGCAACAAGAAAGAATGTACCGCGCGAGAGAGCTACTGGAAATGTCAGATCACTCGCTGGCGGATATCGCCGAGCAGTGTAGTTACCGTTCGCTTGAAACCTTTCGAGCGGCCTTCAAGCGCGTTGTTGGTACCTCGCCAGCAGCCTACCGCTACCGCTTCACATGCGGGAGCCTGTAAATCTGCTTGCCAATAGCTTTGCTTGTCAGCTTATTTTGGTGCGGGACCAAAGATTGCCACGGTATTCAGGCCACCAAAGGCCAGTGAATTGTTCATGGTGTAGGTGACTTCGCGCGTCCGGCCTTCATTAGGCGTGTAATCCAGATCGCAATCGGGGTCCGGATCATTGAGATTGATGGTTGGCGGGATGAAATTATCGCGCATGGCCATGATGCAAGCGGCGCCCTCGACAAGTGACCCACCTCCCAGCATATGTCCGTGCATGCTCTTTGTAGAAGAGATCGACACATCATAGGCTGCATCGCCAAACACGGACTTGATGGCCTTTGTTTCAGTGACATCATTGGTTTTCGTGGCGGTCCCATGCGCATTGATATAATCAATATGCTCGGCTTTAAGTCCCGCATCATCAAGCGCGATCTGCATCGCCCCAGCCGCACCTTCTACCTTGGGATTAACCATGTCGCCAGCGTCCGCCGTCATGCCAAAGCCCATGACTTCAGCAAGGATATTGGCGCCGCGTGCTTTGGCGTGCTCATATTCTTCAAGCACCATAATGCCAGAGCCTTCAGACAAGATAGTACCGTTACGTTTTTTTGAAAATGGAAAACAGCCGGCGTTTGAAAGCACAAACAGAGCCTCCCAGGAGCGTTGAGCACCCCAATTGAGGCTTGCTTCCGATCCGCCGGCAATGCCGGCATCAATCTGACCATATTTGATCATTTGATAAACCAGCCCCATGGCGTGGGAGCCGGTCGCGCAAGCACTGACAACTCCAAATGTTGGGCCGGTAATATTGAACATCATGGACACATGAGCCGCGGCAGAGCTGCCAAGTGTGCGCAGTAAAGTCAGCGGATTGGTACGCATGATCTTGTCGCGATAGAGATCACGATAGCCGGTCTCAAGCGTTGTCAGTCCACCAGAACCAGATCCAATGATACACGCAGCGCGTGATCCGTCTTGGGCTAGAAGATCCTTGATGCCAGATTGCTCGACGGCTTCCATCGCCGCTTTTGTAGCAAGCTGGGAAAAGCGGTCAGCGCGAACGACGTCAATATTTCCGACATCCTTTTGCACGTCAAAGTCATGCACTTCGCCAGCAATCTTACAGCGTAGATCATCGGTGACTTCATAAAATGTGATGGGACCAAGACCGCTATCGCCGTTTTTCAGCGCGGTCCAGAATTTATCCACCCCTGTGCCGACGGGTGAAACAACACCCTGTCCGGTCACAACAACTCGTCGTTGTTCTGTTACTTTACTCATTGAATATTTTGCCAGTTTGAGGCCGACCAGATGATTTCAATTGACCCGTCGTGAAGGGGGAGCAGTCGGCAGGCCCCCCGATGGATTGCAAATAGTAAATATTTGCAATCGGGGTCGTTTTGTCTTGTTAAGCTCAAGCAACTGCGTCGGAAGAGTTTCCAACCAGTTCGCGAACTTTTTCGACAACGCTTCCAACGGTATTGAAGTCACCGCTTTCTTCGTTGGCGTTATACGGAATTTCAATCGAGAACGTATCTTCAATATCAAATACGATGACAGCCAGATCGAGGCTTTCGATATCAAGATCGGTCAATTCCGTCTCCATATCGATTTCCTTGTCAGGTTGCGATTTCATGTTCTTCTTGAGGATCTCGACGATCTTCGTTGCTACTTCATCCATAATGCGCTCCTCGACCCCTTTTGTTTAGCTGGGGCT
>JAJRQA010000186.1 GCA_024280475.1 Alphaproteobacteria bacterium | reverse complement strand
TGCCATTGGCAATAATCAGATCAATCTCGCCCACCGTTGTCTTGTAGCGGCGCTCCAATATCCGATAACCCGTAGCCATCAGATAGATCGCGGCAACAGTTTCGGCTCGCATACCTGCCCGATAGGCCTTTTGGCGTTTCTGGCTCATTTTGAACGCATGCCTCAAATATCCCCTGCGGCGCTTTCGATAAGGTATTTGGTAACCATTTGCATCAACCCTAATCGCTTCTAAGCACCGCCAAACGGCGCTGTTTTGGCCAGTTAATCATTTTTTGCAACCATTTATCAATAGACTGGTGCCTATTGTGCTTGGGTGAATAAATCCGTTTCATATTCTATCCATTAAGGGATCAAACGCGCATGTCAATCGAGAACGAAGAAACCAAACCGCAACGAAAATCAGTATTTGCGCGTCTCGTTGGCAGACTGCGCCGCGATGAAGAAGGTGTGACGGCGATCGAATTTGGCATTGTTGCCGCGCCATTTTTGATCCTCATTGTTGCCCTTCTGGAAACCGCGCTGGTCCATATGACAACACTCGACCTTGAAAATGCCGTGCGCGACGCCTCTCGACAAATCCGCACCGGACAAGCCCAGGTCGCCAATCTGTCAGCAACACAGTTCAAGGATCTTCTTTGCGACAATACGGTTTTGATCTCCGATTGCAAAACCACAGATCTGTTGGTCATTGATGTACGCGCCTATGATGATTTCGAAACAATTTCGATAGATCCTAACGAAATGCATGACGATGATGGAGAGTTCACCGGTGATGAGGAATTTAATCTTGGCTCCGGCCTGAAAGTTGTGGTGGTCCGCACCTATTACAAAATGAAACTTCTGGCCCAAATTCCCGTCGTTGGCCTAGCAAATGCCGGTCCTCACCATCGCATGATCAATGCCATCTCGGTGTTTCGCAACGAACCATTCTCATAGGATACCGTTGCCCGCTCGCCCGGCATGATCAAGCCAAACCGCAATTGTAAACGAACCAGAAAAAAGCAAATAGAGCCTGGTGCTCAAGGAGTAGAAACGTGTTTCTCAAGACCTCTCATAAAACAGCGATGAACGCTTATGCAAAATTCATTGCGCGCCTGACGCGCGATAATAAAGGGGTCGCAGCTCTGGAATTTGCCCTGATCGCCCCCATAATGGTTACCTTGTATATGGGCAGTGTTGAGCTTCATCACGCCTTGTCTGCCGACCGCCGCGTCACTGACCTGGCTGGTGCAACCGCTGACCTTGTGGCTCAATCAGCCGACATATCGGGTCAGATGGATAATATTTTTGATGCTGCCAGCACCTATTTGAAACCTTACGGCGTCGATAATCTGCGCATTACCGTTACAAGCATCTGTCATGCCGGTGATGATACGGGCCGCGTCGACTGGAGTGCCAACTATGTCAATGGTGGCGTCAAGACTTATGCCCATTTGGAAGTGGTGCCATTGCCGCTTGATAGTGATGACAAGCCGGTTTTGACCATCAAGGGAACGAGCCTCATTTTGGCCGAAGTTACTTACGAATACACCTCACCGCTTGGGAAATATGTGAATTCGATGACCTTGTCTGATCACTATTATCTGCGCCCGCGCCTCAAGGAAACACCTTCGGTTCTCAACGAGGGTGCCGGTGGTTCAGTCGATGGTTGTGCAAACGATGATTTCACCGATTTGAGTTAGTCACCTCGACAAGTATATTTATATAAGAGCCGGCGGGATGGCATTCATCCCGCCGGTTTTTTATGTGCCGATAAACCCGACGATTTCCTTGACCTTGGCCATGACAGGATCAGCGATTTCACGAGCCCGATTGGCACCATCAATTAGTATCGCGTCAATTTCCCCAGCCTCCCCCATCAGCTTTTTCATCTCTTCACTAATCGGGGAGAGCTTCTCGACCGCCAGATCGACAAGAGCTGGTTTAAAGGCACCAAAGCCTTCTCCCCCGTGCTGGGACAGAACATCACTCACGGACATCTCGGCAAGCGCTGCATAAATTCCAACGAGATTGGCGGCCTCTGGACGATCAGCCAGTCCAGCTTCTTCTGACGGCAAGGGTTCTGGATCAGTTTTGGCCTTTTTGATTTTTTTGGCGATCAGGTCCCGATCATCTGTCAAATTGATGCGAGTCATATCAGAAGGGGCCGATTTACTCATCTTCTGCGCGCCATTGCGCAGCGACATGATCCTTGTTGCGGGTCCAGCGATCAAAGGTTTGGGTAAGGGAAAAAACCCCTCCTCAAGCCCGCATTTTTCAATGCTGGAGGCAAAATCATTATTGAATTTCTGGGCGATATCGCGGGCCAGTTCCAAATGCTGTTTTTGATCAGCTCCCACCGGCACATGGGTGGCGCGATACAGTAAAATATCCGCCGCCATGAGATTTGGATAGGAAAAAAGTCCCACCGAGGCGTTTTCCTTGTGCTTGCCAGCCTTTTCCTTGAACTGGGTCATGCGGTTCAGCCACCCCATGCGCGCCACACAATTAAAAATCCAGGCGAGTTCGGCGTGCCCCGAGACCTGGCTTTGATTGAAAATGATCTGCTTTTTGGGATCAATCCCCGAGGCGATAAAGGCGGCCGCCACTTCACGGATATTATGGGCGAGAATTTCAGGGTCCTGCCAAACGGTTATGGCATGCAGATCGACCACGCAATAAAGGCATTCATGCTCTTCTTGCAAGGCAACAAAGCGCTTGATGGCTCCAAGGTAATTACCCAAATGCAGATTTCCAGTTGGCTGCACACCGGAAAACACCCGCTCTTTC
>JAJRQA010000185.1 GCA_024280475.1 Alphaproteobacteria bacterium | reverse complement strand
ATTGCGTATCGAAGCGCCAATTGGCGCCATCTTGCCCTTTTGAATTGTCGGGTTTGTTCTCTGTCATGCTCAAAAGCTCCTTTTACCAAGCTGCATATTCATCAAAAAGGGCATAAAAAAGCCCCAACCGGACCGAGGCCAAGCTGGGGGAAACGCCCTCCAAAAGTGCTTGTAGCTCGGCCTTTTAGCGAATTATTTAAAGTGGCTGCAAGCCGACCGGCCAAATCACCACATGAAATCAATCTATAATAACTATTATAGTCTGGGGATTAAGAACCAGTTCCAGCTTGGCGTCAAGAGGGAAAAGCTTTAGGGTTCCAGCAAATTACACAACTGCCGGACAACCCACCAAAGCGATCAATCCGGCACCAGCATAACAGGCGCACACCATGACAGGCATCTTGCCAGCCCACGCCATTGAGCGTTTGATTAAACAAAAAACCATCTCCCTTGCAACACCGCTCACCAAGGGTCAAATCCAACCAGCCTCTCTGGATTTGCGACTTGGCGATGTCGCCTACCGGGTGCGTGCCAGCTTCCTGCCCGGCCCCGGCACGCTCGTTGGCACGAGGATCAACGATCTCAAAATGCATGAAATCGATCTCTCAAACGGTGGTGCCGTGCTGGAGCGCGATTGCGTCTATATTGTTCCTTTGCAAGAAGGTCTTGATCTCGACGATAGCATTTGCGCTTTCACCAACCCTAAAAGCTCCACCGGTCGCCTTGACGTGTTTACCCGTGTCATCTGCGATGGGTCGCGCGCTTTTGACCAAATCGGCGCAGGGTATAAAGGACCGCTATACGCCGAAATTTGCCCGCAGACTTTTCCCGTACTGGTACGTAAGGGATCAAGACTATCGCAAATTCGCTTTCGTCTCGAGGGAGCAAACCCAGATGCCAAGCAGGTGCTGGCCGATTACCCCGAGCTGCTGGAGCAAACCAAAGCCAACGACACCTTGATGCATATGAGCGGCATCCCCTTGTCGGTAGAGCTGCTGGGCAAGGGTGACGATGATCTGATCGGCTATCGCGCCAAGAAACACACGGGCGTTGTTGATATGGATGCGCCCAACTCGTGCGAAGTGCTTGATTATTGGGAGCCGATTTATTCTCGCGGTACGCCACATCTGATCCTCGATCCCGATGAGTTTTACATCCTGGCGTCCAAGGAATCTGTGCATGTACCACCGGAATATGCCGCCGAGATGGTCCCGTTCAATCCGCTAGTCGGGGAATTTCGTGTGCATTATGCGGGCTTTTTCGATCCCGGATTTGGTCATAGCTCTTCAGGGGGAAGCGGTTCAAAAGGCGTGCTTGAAGTGCGGAGCCATAAGGTCCCGTTTATTCTTGAAGATGGACAAATCATTGGCCATCTAATCTATGAGCATTTAAGCGAAGCTCCCCGACAACTCTATGGCACCGATATTGGTTCCCATTATCAAGCGCAGGGCCTCAAACTTTCCAAGCATTTTTATACCAAATAGAGTGAGTTAGAGCCTGAGCACGAAGCGCTGCGAAAATCCGCCTCGGCGCAACAAAAAACGGCTACCCTTTCGGATAGCCGCCTTTTTGGATTTTCAAGGTACAAAACCTTTAGAAACCAAAGTTAAAGACCGAGCGCGAGAAGTTCGCGTTGCGTTTCTTGCTGCCATATGAACCATATGATGGATTGCTGCTTTTAAATTTGTTATAGGTCACAACAATTTTGCTTCCGACAGAAGCGCGATTATAGAGATCGATAACATCTTTATTGAACATCCGGACACATCCATGAGATACCGCTTCACCGATCAGCCAAGGGGCGTCTGTGCCGTGGATCCGATAGAGTGTATTTCCGACATACAAAGCACGTACACCTAGTGGATTTTTAGGATCTCCACCTTGAACAACCAATGGCAATTTGGGATTTTCGCGGCGCATAGATGGCGTTGGCGTCCAAGTAGGATCGACCCGTTTGGACGTCATTCTGAAATTTCCCGACCATTTTGCATCGGCTTTGGGGACAGCAATCGGATAGCTGATTGCACGTTTGCCTTTAAGGACATAGTACAAACGACGATCACTAAAGCTGACAACCATTGTGCCAGGCGTATGTTTTGTTTTGAAGGAAACAATATGTTTGCTTTCAGCTTTGGAGGAAGAACCCCATCCCCAGCTTTGGGCTGCAGCTTTATCTGCTGGAAGACCAGCAACAAAGGACACAGCGCAAACACCAACAATCAACGACTTCAAACTAACTAACTTCATATCACTAACCTTTTTCACACTTTACAGGGCTTACTTAACACTTGAGCCACGTCTTTGATACCTTATTAAGGTTACCACTTTATTACTTTGCTCATTTTTCCCCGCACCAATAGCCCCCCACCATTCACCCACACGAACGCATACAATTTTTTAGAATTTATTCCCGATCCGCAGTTCCCCTGACACTCTTGATCAATATGAGTTCTGGGATACCGTGCTTCTCACCACTTCAAATTTATCTTTAATTTCCTTGCAGCAACGGACCTTGTCTTTGAGCCCACACCATCTTGCCGCAATAAAAGGTTACACACTACAGAACCATTATTTTTCTTATTGTTGGCAACAGAGAGCAAAAGTGCCCGCCCGTTGCCAAGACTGAAAGTCATCTGATCCCCCGCGCCATTTATGGTCGTCGCGCCAAGTGGTTGTTGTTTTTCAAGATTGATGATGGTGGCAGCCGTTGAAGACTGGCATGTCAGCCCGACAAGTATGAGCGAGCATACAAGTACTTTTTTAAAGTGGCGGAACTGATCTGCAAACATTTTACCAACCTGACAACCAACAACTAAAAGGCGTTCAACGAGAGACAAAACTCGTTGCATAAACAAGAAATCGATAAGTAATTCCTAGATTAGGTTGGTCACAGCTAGGGGGGGAATTCAAGAGGGCTACCCTGTTAATACTATTGTTTCCCCACGTCACAGGCTGGTTTTACGACAGCTGTGGGTTTCTTGCCACAAAATGACCGCAATTCAAATGCGCAGCTAAAAGGGCCAGCGACAAGCGCTGGCCTTCTTTGCGCTACCTCGCCAACAGTTTTCCCTCAACCGGTTCCAGACAAATTTCATCCGAACAGGCCTGCAGGGTCAATTTTAGATTGAGACGATCACCAACCCCTTTTGCGAGCGGTGCAATAATTTCCACATCACCTTCATACAAAGCCATTTCTTCATCATTGAATTTTAGTTTTCTGTTGATGGCCTCTGGATATTGAATGGCTCCTGCCAATCCCTTTGCGCTCGCCGTTTCCAGTTTGGTGGGAATAAAATCTTTATTGAAAGGCTTGTCAGAATTGATATGCCAACCTGGAGCAATCTTCAAAGAAACGATGGCGCTCGAATTGGTTTTGTCGATTTTTGCCTCGACCCGTACCTTGCCTTGAGCGAAATATTGCACGGGGCCAACTTCACCGCTGCGCATCATATCGGCGCCGCGTAGCACGTAGGCCACAGAGCGCGGCGCCTCAACCGCCAACCCGGACAAGGCGGCTAGCAAAGCATCGCCGCGACTTCGAATTTCGAGGTCCTGACTACGATTGGTCAGCATCGACAAAACCTCAAGTGCCGTTGAATTGCCAGAAGGGATCGCCCCATCAGACCGGGTCTTGCCACGAATAAAGGTATCAGTCTTCGCCACCATGAAAAAATCACCAGCATCTGGATCAACAAATTTCTTGATCATATGCGCCGTTAATTCTTGTGCTTTTTTCAAATACTCCGCTTTTTTTGTCGCGTCGAAAATGTGGACATAGGCCAGCGCCAGATAAGCATAGTCTTCTTGTTGCGCCTCAAGTTCTGCCTTGCCGCTAAAATAAGAGCGCAGATAGCCACCATCCGTGGTTTTCATATTATTTTCAATGAATGACAGGGCCTTTTCAGCCAGCTCTACATAATGAGGATTATTCAAAATGATCGAGGCTTCCGCAATGGCGGCAATCATCATGCCGTTCCACGAAAGCACTGTTTTTTTATCGAGATGCGGAGCGATACGTTGATCGCGCGCCTTATCAAGTTTGGCGCGAAAACCTGCCACAGTTTTGGTGAACTGTTGATCGCTTATTTTTAGCGTTGCCGCCAGCTCTTGTGGATTTTCAGGGAAATGCAAGATGGTCTTGCCCTCAAAATTGCCATCCTTCGTAACGCCAAAAATCTTTGCGGCCAGCGCACCGTCTGTTTTTCCCAGGACCTTGTTCAACTGCTCTGGGGTCCAGACATAAAAAGTCCCTTCCTCTCCTTCACTATCGGCGTCCCAGGCAGAATAAAAACTACCCTTCTTTGATGTCATTTTTCGTTCAACATAAGCAATCGTCCGCTCGGCGGCGCGTGCATAGCGCTCGCGCCCGGTCAATCGATAGGCCTGCAACAAAACCCGAACCATTTGCGCCTGATTGTAGAGCATTTTCTCAAAATGCGGGATCCGCCACTCATTATCAGTCGCATAGCGATGAAAACCACCGCCGACATGATCATGGATACCACCATCAAGCATAAAATCAAGCGTTCGGGTCACTGCTTCAAGCGCTTCGCCATCCTTGTGTCCCGCCGCCAATTGCAGCAAGAACATCAAGGTGGGCTCGTTGGGAAATTTGGGGGCAGTATCAAAACCGCCATTAAAAGTATCCGCACTGGCGATAATTTCTCGTCCCGCCTTGGCCAAAACTTCTGGCGTTATGGTGCGCGCTTCAACCCGTCGATTGAGGATCTGCTTGATAACATCTGAAATTTTTTCACCATCTGCGACCAAAGCCTTTTCATTCGTGATCCACTGATTGCCAATTTCGGTCAGCAATTTGGCAAAGGTCTCACGCGGAAAATAAGTGCCAGCATAAAATGGTTTGAGATCGGGGGTCAAAAACAAGGAGTTCGGCCAACCACCACTGCGAGTAATAATCTGCGTTGCGATCATATAGGTTTCATCAACATCGGGGCGACGCTCGCGATCCACCTTGATGGCCACAAAATACTTGTTGAGAATTTTTGCCAGACCCTCATTTTCGAAACTTTCACGCTCCATCACATGACACCAGTGACACGTCGAATATCCAACCGACAGAAAAATCGGCTTGTTTTGCTTGCGCGCTGCTTCAAAGGCTTCTGGACCCCATGGATACCAGTCAACCGGATTATTGGCATGTTGCCGCAAATAAGGGGATGCCGCTCCAGCTAGCCTGTTGGTCATCTCATGGCTTTCTTTTCCTGTGGCATGAATATTTGGCACAAACAATGCCAGCACCATACTGATGGCGGCTGTAAAATTTTTCATAACGTTCCTGGCTTTTAGATCTGTTTGTAAGTTTCCATGAGCCTAAAAGTTCTGTCCTTCAGATACGAATGAACAATTCGTGATCTGTTTTCTTTCCGCATATTTACTCCCTTGACTCCCGCCCTCATCTTTATTAGAACAAATTAGGAACACATGCAAGGGAAATATCACAAATGCCGCTTGATCGTCTTGATAAGTTACGTGCAGAAATAAAACGTATTGAAGGGCATACCAGCTCTCTTGAAGAAGTAAGAGCCGATAGGTTTGCGGAACAATCCGACCCTCAAAGCAATCTATCTGCTGCACCTGCCTGGTCCTTTGGGGAAATGGAGGTTGATCAATGCCTGGGGCATGGCCTTGCCCCTCATGCCCTGCATGAAATCAACCCGCTTGCCTATAAAGATTGCTGGGCAGCCCTGTCTTTTGCCCTGGCATTGTCCTCAAAGCGAGCCTGTTTTGATCAACGCCCTCTCTTATGGTGCTCTTCTCGCGCCAGTAAATCTGAATATGGAGGGCTTTATGGGCAAGGGCTACAGCGTTTTAATCTTGATCCCGCGCGTTTCATTCTGATCGAAACAAAAAATGATAATGAGACACTGTTTGTTCTTGAAGAGGCCTTGAAGTCTGCGCGGCTCTGCGCGGTCATTGGCTTGATAGCGGCGCCGGGATTAACCGCTTCACGCCGCTTGTCCTTGATGGCCGACAAGGGCCAGACCCCCGCCTTGCTGGTCACAAAACCAGGAGACACCGGCATCAAAAACGCCACAACCCGCTGGCAAATCGCCGCTCTACGCACCGATCAATCGCTTTTTACCACCCCCTCGCTTCCTCAACAAATCCTTCCTCAACTAGCCTGGCAGGTCGCCCTCACCCGCAACCGCCAGGGTCCAGCAGATAAAAAGTGGCATCTGGAGTTTCCATCCTATGAGCAACCTCTCCACAAATCTTCCCAAAAAGCGTTTCGTTTCGCTCTTCCTTCCCCATTTCGCAATCGAAAATCAAAAGCGGCAGCCTGAGGATCAAAAAAAACAAGAAGCAGCCCCGACCCGATCGACGCCCTTTGCCCTTGTTGACCATAGCTCAAAAGGTCAAAGACTCTGGGCCATTAATGAGACCGCGCGCCAACAAGGTCTTGTCCGCGATATGGCGTTAAGCGATGCTCTGGCACTTTGTCCCTCACTTGCGACAAAGCAAGCCACGCCGCAAAACGATGCCTGCAGACTTTTGCAACTGGCCAGCTGGTGCGAGCGTTACAGCCCCCTAAGCAATGTCCATGATGATAACAGCCTGTGGATTGATGTCACCGGCACCGCCCATCTGTTCGGCGATGAACAAAATCTGCTGGCAACAATCAGCAATGATTTTGGCCAGCAGGGCTACACCACAAAACTCGCACTTGCGGGTAGTTTTGCCGCCGCCTTTGCGCTCTCTCATTTTGTATCTGATCACAAGGCGAAGCCACCCATCATTCCGCCCCAAAGCTCGCCTAGCCAATTGCAGCAGTACCTCTCCCCCCTGCCAATCACAGCTCTTCGCCTACATGAAAACACTTGCTCTTTACTGCACCGCCTCGGCCTCATGACGCTGGGCCAATTGATGGACCTGCCACGAGAAAGTCTGAAGCGCCGTTTTCCCTCGCGCGAACAGGCCCGCTCCGTGTTGTTACGGCTGGACCAGATCCTGGAGCTACGTGATGAACCTCTTGCCCCCCTCACCCCATCGGCACTTTTTTCCAGCCGCCTGCGTTTTACAGAGGCGCTATTTTCCAAACAGATGTTAGAGCGAGCCCTCACACGCCTGCTTGACGATGTAACCTGTCAGCTTGAACGCCAAAATCAAGGAGCCCGAAACCTCACATTCAACCTGTGGCGCGCTGATGGCAGCACCAGCCATATTACCATTGGCACCGCTCAACCCTGCCGCGACAAAACCCATCTGTTCAATCTGTTCAAGGAAAAAATCAACCGGATCGAACCAGGGTTTGGCATTGATGTCATCGCCCTTTTTGTCGCCAAAGCAGAACCGCTGTCGGCAAAACAGGTGTCTCTTCAAAGCGGGCAAAAAACAGATCGCTCTCCCAGCCCCTTTGTGCTCATTGATCGTTTGCGCAACCATCTGGGCGCGCGCAAAATTGGCTATTTGCAAGCCCTGCCAAGCCATATCCCCGAGCGGGCACAAAGCCTGACAACCAGCCCACCACCTCAAACCATAGCCCCCTTGCACGCAGTATCTCCCTCTATCATATATGACCGGCCCTTCTTGCTACTGGACCCACCAGAAAGCATCGACGTGTTAGCCCCCTTGCCCGACGACCCGCCCCTTCAATTCACCTGGCGCCGCGTCACCAGAAAAGTCATTGCCAGCAATGGCCCAGAACGCCTGACCCGCGAATGGTGGAAAGAACTTGGGCAAAAAACCAGCCGCCCCCGCGATTATTACAAAGTCAGTGCCAGGGAAGGCGGCACATTCTGGCTCTATCGCAACGGGCTATATCAAGGAGATGAAGAATGCCACTCGCCCCCGCAATGGTTCATGCACGGCTTTTTTGGCTGAAGGAATGCGCTCGCCGCGCGGCAGCCTATGCGGCTGGCACCAAGGGATGATCCCTTGGAACCCATTTAAGTGATGGGGTCTGGGGACTGGTCCCCAGCGCTGTCCGCGCAGGACGCTAAGCCTCGCAAAGAGAAAAGGGGCCAGCCAGGACATTCCTCTTCCGCACACCTTACAATGAGATGAGACATGACTGACACTTCCCCCTATGCCGCCCTGCAGGTGACCACCAATTTTTCGTTTCTGCGCGGCGCGTCTCACCCTGATGAGCTGGTAAAGGCCGCCAAGCAGCTCGGCCTTGGCGCGATTGGTGTCACGGATCGCAATACGTTGGCGGGGATTGTGCGCATGCATATCGCCGCGAAAAAACTCGATATGCGCCTGATCGTTGGCGTGCGCCTTGTTTCAAGCGATGCCCCTGATCTTTTATGTTACCCGAAAGACCGCGCCGCTTATGGGCGTTTATCGCGGCTGTTAAGCCTTGGGCAGAGGCGCACGGAAAAAGGTCTGTGCGATCTTGCTCTTACCGATATTGCCGCTCACCAAAAGGGTCAATTGTTTATCGCCCTTCCCCCGGCTCAATCTGAACTGAACAGCTTTGGTGCACAATTAGGCCGTTTAAAAGAGCAACTGACAGCGCCCTTATATCTTGGCCTTGCCCACAATTATTACGGCAATGAGCAGGCCCGCTTTGCCGCCTTGCAACAACTTGGCGCGCGCAACGAGCTACCCCTCGTTGCGGCCAGCGACGTGCTTTATCACCAAGCCGCCCGCAAACCTCTTGCTGATATTCTCACTTGCATCCGCGAAAAATGTACCATTGATGAGGCGGGCCTACGCCTTTCGCCTAATGCCGAATCCCATCTCAAACCACCTGTTGAGATGCGGCGCCTTTATAAAGGCTATGAAGATACTCTCACCCGCACCATGGAAATCGCCGAGCATTGCCGTTTTTCGCTCGATGAGCTGGCCTATGACTATCCCCGCGAACCCGTACCAAAAGGGGTAACCGCGCAGCAACATCTGAAAAAACTAAGCTATGAGGGCGCCAGCTGGCGCTATCCGCAAGGGCTCCCAGGCAAAGTCCGCGCCAGTCTTTTGCATGAACTAAAACTGATTGATGAGCTGAACTATGCTCCCTATTTCCTCACCGTACATGATATAGTGAGCTTTGCCCGCTCAAAGGATATTTTGTGTCAGGGACGCGGCTCGGCGGCCAATTCTGCGGTTTGTTATTGCCTTGGCATCACCAATGTTGATCCCACCAAGATCGATCTCTTGTTCGAGCGTTTTATTTCAGCCGAGCGCGATGAGCCTCCCGATATTGATGTCGATTTCGAGCATGAACGCCGTGAAGAAGTGATCCAGTATATCTATCGCCGTTTTGGCCGTGAGCATGCCGGACTGGCCGCCACTCTCATTACCTATCGCCCGCGCTCCGCCGTGCGCGATGTGGGCAAAGCCATGGGCCTAAGCGAAGATATTGTCTCGCGCCTGGCGGGCACAGTCTGGGGATGGGGGAGAAAAGGCATATCGGAAAAGCGGGTGCGTGAAGCTGGCCTCAATGCCGATGATCCACGCCTCATCCGCACCTTGCAACTGACCAGCGAGATCATGGGATTTCCCCGCCATCTGTCGCAACATGTCGGCGGCTTTGTGCTCACTCACTCGCCCTTGTGCGAGATGGTGCCGATTGGCAATGCGGCCATGCAAGATCGCACCGTCATTGAATGGGACAAGACCGATCTGGCCGCACTGGGACTTTTAAAGATCGACGTGCTGGCGCTTGGCATGTTGTCTTGCGTACATCGCTCGTTTGATCTCATCGAAAAACATTATAACCGGTCCTTGACCCTGGCTACCGTGCCGCGCGAGGACAGCGATACTTATGACATGCTGTGCAAGGCCGATACGGTCGGTGTGTTCCAGATCGAAAGCCGGGCACAAATGAACATGTTGCCCCGCCTTAAGCCGCGCATTTTCTATGATCTGGTTATTGAGGTGGCGATTGTCCGCCCCGGTCCCATTCAGGGCGATATGGTGCATCCCTATTTACGACGGCGCGATGGGCTGGAAGAAGAAATCTACCCAGCTCCCGACCCCCGCTTTGGTCCCCCAGATGAGCTGCGCACTATTCTTGGCAAGACCAAGGGCGTGCCCCTGTTTCAAGAGCAGGCCATGCGCCTTGCCATGGTGGCAGCCGACTTTTCTCCCGCTGAAGCCAATGCCCTACGCAAAAGCATGGCGACCTTTCGCCATCGGGGCACTATCGAATTGCTGCAAGACAAAATGGTCGAGCGCATGGTGACGCGTGGTTATGAACGATCATTTGCCGAGCGCTGTTTTGCGCAGATCAAGGGCTTTGGTGATTATGGCTTTCCCGAAAGCCATGCGGCAAGCTTCGCGCATCTGGTTTATATCTCCTCCTGGATCAAATGCCATTACCCGGCTGTGTTCGCCTGCGCCCTGCTAAATTCTCAGCCCATGGGATTTTACGCCCCGGCGCAAATTGTCAGAGATGCCATTGAGCACGGCGTCAAAGTGCACCCCGTTGATGTCTCGATCAGCGATTGGGATTGTACACTAGAGGCGGGCGACGACGGCATATGGGCCTTGCGCCTTGGCATGCGCCAAGTCTCGGGGTTGCGCCGTAATGAAGCGGAGAAGATTGTTGCGGCCAGATATCGCTACGCGAGCGGCCTGCCACCCACACCTGCTTGGGAGGAGACTTCCCAGACCCACCCTTTTTTAAATCAAAAAAAGAAGGGGTTTGGGGAATTCATTCCCCACATGGGTGTGGGTGATAACCCGCTCATCGCAGATGACCGGCCCTTCCACGACATGGAAGATCTCCAGACCCGCTCGAGCGTGCGCCGCGAGACATTGGAGAAACTGGCGGGGGCTGACGCATTTCGCTCTATGGGATTGGAGCGCCGCACCGCTCTTTGGCATATCAGAGGGCTAACTGATGCCGCCCCTTTGCCTTTATTCGCCCATGCCAGCGCTCGCGAGCATCCGTCTGAACCAAAGGTCGAGCTGCCACGCTTGCCCTTGTCGGCACATGTGCTGGAGGATTATCGCAGCACGCGCCTGTCCCTCAAAGCTCACCCCTTGTCTTTTTTACGCGACCGTTTGCAAGCGCAAAAAGCCATTAGCTGCCTTGATCTTATGTCCTTGCGCGATGGCGCCTTTGTCAGGCTTTCTGGCGTGGTACTGATCCGCCAGCGCCCCGGCAGTGCCAAGGGCGTGGTGTTCATGACCATTGAAGATGAAACCGGCATCGCCAATCTGGTGATCTGGAGCAAGGTCATGGAAAAGTTCCGCAAGACCGTCATGACGGCACGGCTCATCCAGGTGCAGGGCCGCCTGCAACGCCACAAGGACATATTGCATGTCGTGGCCGATCGCCTTTATGATCAGACAGATTGGCTTTCCCTGCTCGATGAACAGGCCCAACAGGACCTCAAATCCCGCACCTCGCGCAACTATAACACCCCGCCCTCACGCCGCAGCCATCCCCGCAATGTCCGTATCATTCCCAAATCACGGGACTTTCATTAAAACAAACATCTCACGAAATTTATCATGTTGCACAATGACCGTTTTCAACTGCCCATAAAATCCCTTATATTAGCTTCTATGACCCCAAACCTACGCACTATATTGTCCCTGCCATTGCTGGCACTGGCGAGTATCTATATCGCAAATCAAGCCGCCGCTTTTGACCCACGAGCCGAACCAGAGGGGGCAACGAGCGCTGCGCTTGAAAGCAATTCTCAAAGCAAAGTGATAAGCGCAAGACAGCATATGGTTGTTAGCGCCAACCCTCATGCCAGCGAGGCCGGGCGCGCTATTTTACGCCGTGGCGGCACCGCCATTGACGCCGCCATTGCCGTCCAAATGGTCCTCAATCTTGTCGAGCCACAATCATCTGGGATTGGTGGCGGCGCGTTCTTGCTGCACTGGAGCGAGCCGTCACGAAAACTGACAAGCTTTGATGGCCGAGAAACAGCCCCCCTTGCCGCCAAGCCAACCCGCTTCATGAAAAATGGCAAGCCCATGAAATTTCGCGAGGCTGTGCCAGGCGGACTTTCCGTGGGCACGCCAGGTGTTTTAAAAATGCTTGAAAACGTCCATAAGCGTCATGGCCGTCTGCCGTGGGCACAATTATTCGATCCAGCCATTAAACTGGCAATGCGCGGCTTTGCTCTTTCACCGCGCTTGCACGCACTCTTGCAAAAAGCTGACTTCCACAGCTTTGGCCCGACCGCGCAGGCTTATTTCTTCGACAAAATAGGGGATCCAAAACCTGTTGGCCGCCTTCTCAAAAATCCCGCCTTTGCGCAAGCCCTGAGCGGTATCGCCCGCAATGGATCAGATTATTTTTATCGTGGGCCGCTCGCCAAACAGATCGCCAAAGCAGTGCAGACCTCACACGCTAACAAAGGCGATATGACGAGCGCAGATCTCGCATCTTACAAAGCCCTTGAGCGCTCTCCCATTTGCATTTCTTATCGCACTTATCATGTTTGCGGCATGGGACCTCCCTCGTCTGGCATGTTGACCATTGCGCAAGTTCTGAAGATCATTGAGCCGCTTGACCTTGGTAGCACCCCCCTCAATCAAACAGCCCTGCATCTTATTTCTGAAGCTGAAAAACTCGCCTACGCCGACCGTAAACGCTATATGGCGGATCACGATTTTATTGAGATCCCGCAAGGCCTGCTGGATGCGCGCTATCTCGCGAAACGCCGCGCGCTCATCAAGCCGCAAAAAACAATGGGCAAGGCAAAACCGGGCACACCTGGCAAAGGGCAAAAACGCTCCGGGATTGATGCCACCACAGAAAATAATGGCACCAGCCACATCTCGATCATAGATGTGCAAGGCAACGCTATCTCCATGACCTCCTCCATAGAAGGGGCTTTTGGGGCGCGCTTGATGGTATCGGGATTTTTGCTGAACAATGAGCTGACGGACTTTTCTTTTCGCCCCGCAGACAAGCAAGGTCGTTTGATCGCCAACCGCGTTGAACCACTGAAGCGACCGCGCAGCTCCATGGCTCCTACCATGATATTTGATTCCTCCGGGCGTCTTCATATGGTTGTCGGCTCCCCCGGCGGCAGTCGCATCATTTTGTATGTGCTAAAAACAATCATCGGTCATATCAATTGGGGACAGAACGCCAAATCGCTGACCCATATGCCCAATTTTGGTTCGCGTAACGGCCCGCTGGAGCTGGAAAAAGGTCCCGGAGTACAAATGATCGATACGGGACTAAAATCCCTTGGGCACAAGACCCGCATTACGACAATGACCAGCGGCGTGCATTTGATATTGCGTGAGGGCAACGTTCTGGTCGGAGCCGCTGATCCGCGCCGCGAAGGCGTACCGCTCGGCGATTGATTGTCCGCCATTTTGGACAAGCCAGAACAAATAGATTTATCGCTCTTTGACCTAGGCCCTTGCACCGACTTGGCAATTGCGCCATGAAAGGCCAATGAGCGAAAAACAACTCAATATCACCGTGCGCGGGACCGGCATTGTCGGTGTCTGGCAGGCCTTTGTACTGGCTTCAAAAGGCCATAACGTCACCCTTGTCAGCAAAACCAGCGAGCCGTTTAGCGAAGCCTCTAGCTGGATTGCCGGGGCGATGCTGGCGCCATTTTGCGAAACCGAAAGCGCGGAACCCGTTATCCGCCGTCTGGGCCTCCAATCCATGCCATTGTGGCAAGAGGCGTTCCCGCATGTCAAAAGCAATGGCACGCTGGTGGTGGCGCAGCCGCGCGACACAAGTGAATTGAAAAGATTTGCCCGTCAGACCAGTGACCATGCAACGCTTGACGCAGCACAGATCGAAGATCTGGAGCCGGACCTTGCGGGCCGTTTTCGCACCGGATTGTTCTTTGCAGGAGAAGCGCATTTGCAGCCGCGCTGGGCCCTCACTCATATTTTGCAAAAAGCCATGGACGCGGGAGCGCAAACAAAGTTTGGCAGCTCTGACGTGCCAGCTGGCAGCGATTATGTGATTGATTGCCGGGGCATAGCGGCGAAAGACCAATTGGCGAACCTGCGCGGAGTACGCGGCGAGATGGCCATCATTCGCACTAGTGAGATCAGTTTTTCGCGCCCCATCCGCCTGCTGCACCCCCGCTTTCCACTCTATATGGTGCCCTGGCCCGAAAACTATTTCATGATCGGCGCCACCGTTATTGAAAGTGATGACACTGGCCCGGTCAGCGTGCGCTCGGGGCTTGAATTGCTCGGGTCTGCCTATGGGCTGCATTCAGCGTTTGGCGAGGCGGAGATTGTCAAACTATCGGCCAATATACGCCCCGCTTTTCCCGATAATATCCCAAAAATCATCGTGCGCGACAAGGTCCTTCATGTTAACGGTCTATATAGACACGGATTTTTGACGTCACCGGCTCTTGCCCATTGTGTCGCCAACTATCTGGAAACAAAAGCACTCGATGAGGAGGTGTTTGTCGTTGAACATTAAATTAAATGGTGCAGACGCACAAACAGGAGCCAAAACTTTAGCGGAACTTTGCGATCTGCTGGGCTATGACCTTGATGCCAAAATCGCCACCGCGGTCAATGGAGAATTTATGGCCAAGACGCAGCGCCCCAATTACCAGCTTGCCAGCGGCGACGACATCGAGATTGTTGCGCCAAGGCAAGGTGGGTGAGCCCCATGATGCTTGAGTTTTACGGGCAAAAAGTCCAATCGAGACTGCTCATGGGAACGGCACTTTATCCCTCTCCAGATATTTTACAAAAAGCGGTGAAAGCCTCAAACGCTGATATTGTGACGGTTTCTGTGCGCCGGGAATCTGCCGCCGCTCAATCTGCCCAATCCGATCATTCCGCGCAATCTGGTCAAGGGTTCTGGGAGCTGATCCGCGCGCTCAATGTACGCTTGTTGCCCAACACCGCAGGCTGCAAGAGCGTCAAGGAAGCTGTGACCACTGCGAAAATGGCACGCGAGCTGTTTGAAACCAACTGGATCAAGCTCGAAGTCATCAATAATGACGATATGTTACAACCAGATCTGTTCGGCCTTGTCGAAGCGGCCAGGATTTTATGCGACGATGGCTTTGAGGTGTTTCCATATACAACTGAAGACCTGGGAGCTGCTGAGCGTCTGCTGGAAGCTGGATGCAAGGTCCTGATGCCATGGGGAGCGCCCATCGGTTCGGCGCGCGGGCTCAATAACCCGTTTGCGCTCGAAAGCATGCGCGCCTATTTCCCCGACATTCCCCTCGTCGTGGACGCTGGCATCGGCGCACCATCCCATGCGGCCAAAGCGATGGAGATGGGCTATGATGCGGTGTTGCTCAACACCGCCATTGCCAAAGCTGGAGACCCGGTCGATATGGCCAAAGCCTTCGCAGGCGCTATTACTGCTGGCCGCGCCGCCTATAAAGCTGGCGTCATGGAGCCCCGAGATATGGCCTCTCCCTCGACACCGATTGCCGGTACTCCATTTTTTAAACTGGAGTGAGAGTCTCATTCGATCCCAATTCAGCTTCATCTAGCGCAAAAAGAAATATTGTCATCCCGTCGAAGGACGGGATCCATAACCACAGACCTAACGAGTTGATACAGAACTGCGAGACAAAATGATAAAACAGGGAATATGGATCCCAGCCTGCGCTGGGATGACAGACTTTTGTAGATCGCAACCGTTTTTCGGGGTGAGATATTGATCCATGTCCTTTCTCCTTCACCCTTTTTATCCTGTCGTACCAGACATCGACTGGCTCACGCGCCTCGTGCCGCTTGGTATCAAAACCATTCAGTTGCGCCTCAAGGATGAGCCGCTCAGTGAGGTAAAGCGCCAAATCGAACAGGCCATCACCCTTTGTGATCGCCACGATTGCACGCTTATCATCAACGATTATTGGCGCGAGGCGATCGAACTTGGCGCGAGCTTCATTCATCTGGGACAAGAAGACCTGGCAGTTGCTGATCTCGCAACGATCCGCAATGCCGGATTGAAACTGGGGCTTAGCACTCACTCCCATGAGGAACTCGACATCGCCCTTGGCGCAAAGCCTGACTATGTGGCGCTTGGTCCGGTCTGGGAAACCAGCCTTAAAAAGATGAAATGGCAACCACAGGGTCTTCCGCGGTTAAAAGATTGGGCGCAAAAGTCACCCGTTCCCGTCGTCGCCATTGGCGGCATTACTCTGGAACGCGCCCCACGAACTTTTGCAACTGGTGCGTCATCGATTGCTGTGGTCACAGATGTGGTCTTTCATGCAAACCCGGAACAACGGGTCAAAGATTGGCTTGAATTCGCGAACAAGTGATAGGGTCCTTGATAAGAACAACTGACACCTAAATTTGAAAGACCCGCATATGTCACTTATGGATTTTCTCACTTTCAAAGCTTTTATCAGCACCGAAGTGCTCATTGTTTTTTATTACACAGGCGCTGTCGTCCTGCCATTTTTGATATGGTCGCTATCGAAATGGGTCATACAGAAATACAAAATCGTTGATTTTGTCAATCGACACAAAAAGCGGTTGACCGGCCAGCCGTTCAACAAATCGCGGCGCACCAAAATGATCCTGCTATTCGTCTGGCTGTTTATTTTTATGGAACTGTGCTGGCGTTTATTGTTCGAGTTCATGATCGCCTATATGCAAATGCGCGATGCCTTGCTGCTGATGAAAATGTAGGCTCAAAACCTGTAAGCACCCCTCGCCTCATCATACAAACGGGTTTTTTGTGATATGCGTCACATAACAGAATATGGGATCACCCTATCTTGAATTGATCAGGACACGATACGTCACATCCTGATTGAAACCACAGATGAAAATCTATTCAAGTTTGAGGAAGTTTCCCATGCCTACAACACTCTTGGAACAGACAAGCCGCTCCTATAATGACAACAGGTTTTCACGTTCAAATGCAGCTTTATCGTTCGCCGTGATGATTGCAACCATCTCCAGCACCAATGCGTTTGCCCCAGCGCGTTCAAATGCTGATCTGCTTACTCTAAAAAGCTCATCAACTGCAAATGCACTTTTGGATACAAAGCAAAAGACCTTTAAAATGGCGATCCCTTTTTCGTTCTGCTTTGACGAATTTGCGCAGCCCCAATGTCACTTCCCCCTTGAAGCGCCAAATACATAGGCGACCACTTACCGATTTTCACACTTGCGCACGAAATCGACGAAGCGCACGGCCCAGTCATTTTGGGCGGTGGTGCGATGATGGCAAAAGCCCGCTTGCACATTGCCCATGACAATGCCGTCATGAGCGCCATCAATGCCGTGGCCGCGCAGCACTTTATGAGCAAAGACCGTATCGTCTGGCAAGCCTTCTAGTGAGGCATAGTGAAATTCATGTGCCATGATGGTGGCTGGCCGATCATCGCCGCTTTGTTTGGGCCATGCTCCGCGCCCGGTTTCTTGCAACCGCACCAGACCACGCCCTTGCGGTGCGGCATGCATGCTGACAGATCCCGGAATGAAGCCGATCATTTCGGCCACTTCATCCCGCCAGCTAATCTGCTTTGAGAGGTACATCAGACCACCACATTCAGCATAGATTGGCAGGCCGTTTTGCGCCGCCGCCTTGATGTCGGCGCGCAAGGTCTTATTGTCCTGCAGAGCTTTCATATGAGTTTCTGGAAAGCCGCCCCCTAGAAACAGGCCATCAATAGCGGGCAGTTTTGCATCGGCAAGTGTATTGAAAAACACCAGCTGCGCCCCAGCATTTTCGAGCGCTTCCAAATCATCGCCATAGTAAAAGCCAAAGGCGCTATCACGAGCGATGCCGATACGCAGCTTGCGAGATGCGGTTTTGGCAGTGGGAGCTAATCCTGGCGTTGGTGGCGAAGGGGCCAATTGCGAAATTTCAAGCAATCGGTCAATATCCACTGATGTTTCCATCATCTGTGCAAGCTCACTTATGCGCTCCAAGACATGGTCGCTTTCGCTGGGAGGCACCAGACCAAGATGGCGCTCTGGCGCCAGCAGGTTTTTATCGCGTGGTACGGAACCAACCACCGTCATATCCGTATAGCGTTCCACTGCAGCGCGCAGTTTGTCTTCCTGGCGCGCACTGACAACTTTGTTGAATATAACACCGGCGATATGCACATCTGGTTCAAACGCAGTGTAGCCAACCAGCAATGGCGCAATCCCGCGCGTAATGCCCATGACATCGATCACCAGAATGACCGGCGCTTGCAGCTTGACCGCCAGAGCGGCATTAGAATCGCGACCATCCAGGGCGACACCGTCATAAAGACCCTTGTTACCCTCGATCAGCCCCATATCGGCACCGGCAAGTTTGCGCGTGAACAGATCGATGATCTCGTCGGCGCTCTGGGTATTGAAATCCAAATTGTAACAGGGGCGATCCGTAGCGCGTTGCAACCATAACGGATCAATATAATCTGGACCTTTTTTGAAGGTCTGAACTTTGATGCCGCGCCTTGTTAGCGCAGCCGCCAGCCCTACTGACAAAGTCGTCTTGCCCGATGACTTGTGAGCCGCTGATATATAAAAGTGCGCCACGATAAACTCGACAGGCTATGAGGACTACTGGTCTTCTGCGACGGGAGATGGCAGGAACGGCAATATTTTAAGGGCAAACCCGACGATAAACATCGCCATGGAAACACCGGCCAGTCCTAAAAGCAGTTCTGGCAAGCTCGGCATATAGTTGGCAAAGACCCCATCCTGGAAGGTACTCGTCACTTCCATGCCCGGAAACAGGCTCAAAGGATATGACTGGCCACCAATCACGATGACATAAATATGGGCCATGCCACCAAGCAGCATCAATATAGACGAGGAGGTTAGTCCAACTCTTGACGAACCTAAATCAGACTTCATCAAGATCAGCAGTGGCAATACTGCGCCAATCAATACATGTCCGCCCCAGAACAGCCAGGTAAAGACGCTGCCGCTCCACAAGATATAGCGTTCAACGCCAACATGCTCGGCCGCATAAAGATTGGTGAGATGATGAACTGCCGTGAAATACAGCATGGCGGCGATAAAGATTATGAACAGCTCGCGCAGTTTTTCCGACACACTCTTGGTGAGTAGACGATGTCCCGTGGCCTGACACATGGTGATCAATACCCATACGGTGAACGCCATGCCATAAACAAAGGAGGACGAGATAAACAAGGGTGCCATAATGGCCGCATCATAAGCTTCACGGGCCACCAAAAACCCAAAGATCGATCCAGTACCTGTGGTCAAAATGATCCGCCAGATAAAGGCTGCCCAACCAGCCGCCTTGTTAAAGCGGGTAACGGTCTTGTCCATCATCGTCCACAAATAGATGCCCACAATGGTGATAAAGCCTATATAGAGGATGATATTCCAGGCGAAAATCGATGTGAAATTATAATAGGTCATCGCGACAATCAAACGATCCGGGCGACCAAGATCAAGCAACAATACGACCAGACCGCCAATTAGCAGCGCGATTGCCAAAATCGCCGACAAACGTGCAAACCGTTTATAGGCCAGCTTGCTAAAAACAGACGAAGCAGAGGCCAGATTAAGCGCCCCGGACGCCGAGACGATCAAGAAAATTGCAAACACATGTGGCAATCCCCAGACAACTTGATTGTTCATGCCAGTGACGACATGACCATTGTGCTCCATGTAAAAAGCAGCACCCAGGCCAACAGCAATCATCAGAACATGCAGAACCAACAAAATGTTGAAACTGTTGTTGTATTCGCGAAGCTGTCTATATGTCTCTGCCATTTTTTCTTCTCACATTCAAAATTGCAACCCATCAGCTCTCAACAAAGAGAACGGGAGCATCAGATATTTCTGTAACGGACACCAGGGTCAAGATTGAGGTCTGCGCGCACCTGCTGGGTGGCTACAGACTTGATCAATTGCGCGAGCTTGCTCGTCTTGTCATTGAGATCGCCAAACACCATCGCGCCCTCAGGAGCCGCTTTCACACAAGCTGGCTCCTTGCCTTCATCAACAAGGTGCACGCACATGGTGCAGCTTTCAACGGTGCCAATGCCGCGCGGAGCATGCTCTTTTTGGTCTTCAACATGTTCGTGTACAAAGGAGCGTGCTTTGTACGGGCAGGCCATCATGCAATAACGACAACCAATACAAATATGCTTGTCGACCAATACAATGCCATCTTTGCGCTTAAACGATGCGCCTGTTGGACACACATCGACACAAGGGGGTTCCGCGCAATGCTGGCACATCATGGGCAATGAGAATTGCTCATCGGTTTTCTTGTTTTTGAGATTAACGCGGCGGATCCACTGCGCATCGGTCTTGGGTTTGCCGGTATCATGCCAGCCGTTCTCGTCCTGGCAGGCCTTGACACAGGCATCGACATCCTCGTCGCTGAATTTTGCTGCATCGATCAACAGTCCCCAGCGAGATTTGGTGGTCACGGCTTGCTCGGCTGGCTTGGCGAGTGCTTCGCCATAGGCGAACAGTGTCATCCCCGGAGCGAGGGCAAGGGCCGCAGCTGATCCCTTTAGAAATTCACGGCGGCCAGCTTCATCGGCAGGATCCGCTTTTAGTTCATCCGTTTTTGACTGATCTTGCTTCAAGGAGATCATTTGACTTCTCCTGCAATAAATTTGCGCAATGTAGCAACCGTTGTATCGCTGGCTTTTCCTATCGAGGAGATACCCGCCGATTTTACATGTGGATTGCCAGCCGCCTTGGCCGCTTTGTTCATTGTATCTTCAGGACGTGAGGCGTGACAATCAAAGCAGTCAATACGCACGGCCGTATAATCATGACAAGAGCGGCAAAAATGGCGCTCATCCTTGACCGTCACATATTTATTGCTTTCGTCTTTGACAGCATGGCAGGCAATACAGTTTTTAAGGCTGTATTTTTTGGTTCTGATACCGTCATGCATGGTCTGATCGCGTTTGTGATCAAGCAAAACCATATGCTTTTTGCGCATTTCCTTGGGATCAAGATCGCATTGCCCACCAATCGCCTTGGGCGGATTTGGCATCCATTCAGGCTGTGCACTCGCCTGCCCTGCCGACGCCAGCAAGCTCACACCGATAAATGCGACGCCAAGCAGTGTCATGATCAGCTTTTGCATGATGAGTACAATTTTCATCGTCTTTGCCAGTCCTTCTTGGGCCAGTCCATCAAGGACAAGGCCGATCTAAGCAT
>JAJRQA010000184.1 GCA_024280475.1 Alphaproteobacteria bacterium | reverse complement strand
TGGAGGGATGCAAAATTGCACATCCTGACGCATGCCTTGCATTACGGTTCTGGGGTGTTTGAGGGCGAGCGGGTTTATAATGGCGAAATATTCAAGCTCAATGAACACTCCATGAGGCTGCATGAGAGCGCCAAATATCTCGATTTTGAACTGCCTTGGTCGGTTGAGGAAATCAATCAGGCTTGCCGTGACACCGTCAAGGCGCAAGGTCTGGTGGACGGTTATGTCCGGCCAATTGCCTGGCGCGGGGCCGAGGATATGGGCATATCTGCGCCGCTTACCAAAATTCATCTTTCTATTTCTGCTTGGGAGTGGGGATCTTATTTCAATCCCGAACAAAAGATGAAGGGTATCACCCTGCGCATGGCGGACTATAAGCGCCCTGATCCAGCGACGGCCCCAACCAAAGCCAAAGCGGCTGGTCTTTACATGATTTGTACCATCGAAAAGCACAAGGCGGATCGTCTTGGTTTTGCAGATGCGTTTTTTCTCGATTGGCGCGGACGCGTTGCCGAGGCAACCGGTGCCAATGTCTTTTTCGTCAAGGGCGATGTTTTGCACACCCCCATACCTGATTGTATTTTGGATGGTATTACCCGGCGCACCGTGATTGGGCTGGCGAAAAAGAGAGGGCTTGAAGTCGTAGAGCGCATCATCATGCCCGAAGACATGGCGGAGTTTGATCAATGCTTTTTGACAGGGTCTGCAGCCGAGGTCACCCCTGTTTCACAGATTGGCGACTATAATTTTGTACCTGGCGATATTACGCGAACGTTGATGGATGATTATGCGCGACTGGTGCGCGGCGAGCAGGTCTGATCATTGCTGGTCTTTTTTGCGCTTGTCAGTACTGTGCCAGGATTTCGTTGCCTCTCGATCCTCCTGCTTTTCCTTGACCCAACTACCTTGCGCCTCGGCATTGAGTTCTTTCTTCCAGAACGGGGCATTGGTTTTTAGAAAATCCATCAAAAAGGAGGCGGCCTGAAAGGCATCGTTGCGGTGCTTTGAGATCGTCACAACCATCACTATATTGTCACCGGGCACCAAAATGCCATAACGGTGGATGATCAGACAATCGATCAAATGCCACCTTGCGCGCGCTTTTGTTTCAATTGCTGCCAACTCGCGTTCGGTCATGCCGGGATAGTGTTCGAGCACCATCGAGGTGATTTTCTGGTCGCCAGAACCGCCTCGTACAACTCCCGTGAAGCTGACAATAGCCCCCAGATCCTGATGGTTTTGTTTTAACTCATCAATTTCATTCGCAATATTAAAGTCGTCAGCTTGAACCTTGATCATGTTTGTTAACTTTTTTCAATTTGCAATATGCCGCGAATCACTAGAGAGATGCATTCTATTATATTCAATATATGTGTTATGGAGCCAGTTTTTGCGTGTATTTAGTCAGTACACCTATTGGTTGTCAGCGCTTGATCGGTACAACCAGTAGTAGAATTTTTTGTAACTTGTTGTGCTTACAATACATTGTTGAATTTTTCTTAACATTTAGAGTTTATGGCATCAGTTGGTTGCTTTAAATAAAAAATAATCACAAGGAGATGTGAAATGCACTTCTTTAGTATGACAACGCGATCAATTATTCTGCTCGGAGCGGGATTAATTCTGGCCGGCTGCAATCCTGCGACAAAGGGATGGAGTTCCACAAAAGGCGAGAGCGTTTCATTTGGACGGCTGTATGCGGCCAAGCAAAACTGCAATTATCCAAGGGCGCGACAACGGGCGATCAACCTGCTTGATGCTAGTGGCAACAAACAACGCAATGAACGACGCGCTGCCGCTGTTTTGGGCGCCGCCGAGCAATGCATGAAGAAATATGGCGTCAATTATAAAAAACGCGCCTTTAGCATTGGTCATTTGAAAATGAGGTAGCAGGCTTGAGGTTATAAATCTCAGGGTCTAGTTTTAGTCTTTGCCGCCATCGATGACGCGGAACAATCGGCCATTGGAGCTGACAATGCGATCAATCCCTGATGCTGTGATTGTCAAATTATCTGTATCTGGCCGCGAGAAATCGGGTTTGATATCAGGCCAGATCAAATCGAGATTGTCCAGTTTTTGAGACTTCAGGCGTTTGCTGCCAAGCCAGTAGGGATCATCAATCGAAGACAGGGAACCCATGATCCGATTGACCTGCTCGCCGGCGTGAATGAGCGGCAGCAGGAGTATTTCAAACCGGCAGTCGTCGCCTTCGCTATTGGTCGCTGTGAATTCAAGAAGTCCAGCGCTGCCATCCTCTTTTATGGTATGTAACAGGCTTTCCACTGCTTCGGCATCATTGCGATCTTTCCAAAACGAGATGAAATCCAGCCCCTTTAGCTCATAGCCATATGTTTCGCAAATTCTCGTTCCCGCAAGGCGAAAGCGAAAGCTGCGAGTGTCATCAGTTTCCAGGATGAACGTTTCGGGTAGCAGGGGGCCGATTTTCTTGGGTTCAATCTCGAACCGGTTGGGTGCTTTTCGACCATTGCGAAGTTCATTCCAGTATGTGAAAAGCCAAAGGCTTGCCGTCTGTTTCATTCTGTTTTTCCAACGGACATTTAAGACATGTCCTACTTTTGCCAGTGTTACAATGTAGAAGAGGGCTGATCGAGCGGTTGGTGCATTGATGGACAAATGCTCAAAAACCGATCAGATCTTTTCTATTTGAGACAACATTCGCGAAATGCGTGCCAGTTTTAACAAACAAGGCAAAAACAATGGATTCTGTGGATAATTTGGTTGATCAAAGTGATTAATGCGGGGGCAAAGGGGTGAATCAATCAATGGCGATAAACCAGGGAGCAGGGCGTGGAAGACCATAGTGAGACAGATCAAGGGATACCGAAATTGAATAAACCGGTCGATGAACCCGCTCAACCAATGTTCAACGTTCCCACAAGTATTCTTGTCTTGATCGTTGTGTTTGGATTGGTGCATGGCCTGCGATCTCTACTTAGCGCCGGTCAGGATCTGGCATTTTTGATCGAAATGGCCTTTATTCCCGCCCGCTATGTGGATGGTTTGTTGGCCAGTGGTGTGAGCGGTTTTACGTCCTTTGTGACCTATAATTTCCTGCATGGTGATCTCACTCATCTGGGCATTAACAGTATATGGATGCTGGCAATGGGTAGTGCTGTTGCCAAACGGGTTGGCACTTTGAGATTTCTCTTGTTTTCATTTGTTTGCGGATTGTTTGCAGCACTTGCGCATCTGGTCACTCACTGGGGAGAAATTGTTCCTGTGATCGGCGCTTCTGGAGCCATTTCAGGTCATATGGCAGCGGCCATCAGATTTATTTTCAGCGTTCCAAGCGATCGTCACGGGGCGGGAATGCTGCACGGCAATTTACGGGCGATCCCCCTCAAACCACTGGCTCAAGCGCTACAAGATGGGCGCGTGCTGGCTATTTTGCTCATATGGCTGATGACGAATGTGGTCTCTGGACTTGGCATCATTTCCGTTGGAGACGAGAACCCCATCGCCTGGGAGGCACATATCGGCGGTTTTGTTGCGGGCTTGCTGTTGTTTAGCCTCTTTGATTTTCCCGGCAATGGCAAAGGGAGGCGCTATGATGAAATTGATCCTGTTGAGGACGAAGATCAAGCGGATCTGCGGGCTTGATCAAAAAAGCGGCTCTTCATAGATGCGTTTGCCATCGAGCTGCAGACCAGAGATGGCAGCTTCCCCGCTTTGTTTGTCGATGCGCACAATGACGGCGAACCGCTTGGCCATTTCCGACCGGTTTTGATCCCTTAGTTTCGACAATCTGATCCGCATGGGGGCAAGTTGGGCCGAGAGGTCCTTATTGGCAAGTCTTTCAGCTTTATCCGGTTTTTGCCATGGGCGGCGATAGCTTTTTTCCAGTTCTTTGATCTGTTTGCGCAGTTCGATGATTTCCGGGGATTGCTGGCGTCCAATATCTTCCAGTTTTCGAGCGCGTTTTTTATCAGCGAAAAACTTTTCGATGCCATAGCGTATGCGGTAAGTGCATTTGCGTTTGATGAGGCGCTTGCCAGGACAGGTTCCATATTGAACCCGCCCGCGTATGAACACTGATCGATCCGGGATTTCCTTGGCAGGAATTGTTCGGTGAATGGATATGGGTGCCCAAAAATCATTTTCATCCGGTTGTAATTTCACGAAAATATTGGCGTGTTTCTTGAAACCAATCCTCATTTCTTCCAAAGACAGGGGCTGTTGAAGCTCATTTGGAGATATACGACTAATATCATAGGACAGGCGGACAAAATATCCTCGCAACAAATCGCGGGGATCAACAGGGGCGGTTTTGAGCACGACCTGCGCGCCGTTTTGCAACAGGGAAACACGGCCCCAGACCATTGCCCCAAGCAAGATGGTGAGGATGAACAAGGTCGCAATGACTGTCATCAAGGACATCAAACCCAATGGACGGCCAAAGAGGGGGCGGTCTTTGAATAATTGATTTAAATTGATCATGACGGAACCTCGCTGACGGGATTGGTCGGTCCCTCCAGTTGCTGGTGCAAGCGGTAAAGGAAATAGGCCAGCCCGATGGTCAAGATGCCTCCCACAAGAAAAAATAGCGAGGTTTCGAGCAGGGAGCCAAAAATGCTGAAATAGATGTAGAGAACCTCGACCGCAAAGGTCGCGAGGGCGGCCCAGACATAGAGGTCGGAGCCCCGTTTGTGGCCAAAGGCGATTAGCCAGATCAACATGGCAAGGAACGCGGCACCATAGATCCATGTCGCAAGGAATTTATGGGTCGCTTTGGTGATCAGCCAGCCCTCCGCTCCAAATATATTGGGTATGCTGATGAGGGCATAGAGCAATGTGCTGGCGATGATGGCGATAAAAATTGCCAGTTCAAGAGGTCGCAGCAATTTTCCGCGCCACGCCATAACCAGCAGCAAGACGGTGCCGATCAGTAACAGGCTGGCTATCGGCACCCAGCCAAAACTGCCCTGCAGCAGGGAGCTAGTAGCGTCCTGAGGGATGGTGCTTGTGCTATATAGGCTTTTTGAGGCCTTGAGAGGAATGGTTTGCAGCGCAAATATAGTCGGCAAAAAGCCAATAATGGCATATCTCTCCAGCCAGTTGGCAAATCCATAGGGCTGTGATTGCGCGCTTTTGACCTGCCAGACAAAGGCCGCAGCCAGCATGAGCAGGAACATCATGATAAACAGGAACAAAGTGCCGTGGGGTGACCAGTGGCCATCAGTGGCAAAATTAACAAGCGTGACAAAACTCCAGATGAGGAGGGACGCGAAAGCAAGATGGTTGGCAATTGACCATCGCATCCACAAGGTCAGCGCAAAAGTTGCTCCCCAGACCAGCAGGAAGGGCCAGTGAATATGCGCATCATAGGTGATAATTTCCATTAGTGACCAGGTAAGGGCTCCGATAAATGTCAAGGCAAGAGCTGCTTTTGAGCGTAATAGCCCAGCGCTGACAAGGGTTCCAATGGTCCACATCAACACACCGTTTGGCGGATGGCTGTCAATATGGAACATTTGCGCAATGAGTGTGATATTCACCCCGAACAGTCCAACGCCGAGCATATAGGCTATCTCCGCAAGGCGCGGGCGCTCATTGGCGGTTAGTCGCCAGCCCACCAGAAAAGTGGTCCAAAGGATAATGATCAGCCAGGTGAGGCGCGCCAGGCGGCTCATTTCGTCCCAGTTGGCCGCCACAAAGCTGATGGCGGAAAATAGCAGCAATATGGCGCCAAGCAGCCCGACCAGAAACACCAAACGCCCCGCCAGCCCCTTGGGGCGCGTGTCAGCAAGAATAAGTGCAGCGTTGTCAGCGCTGACCCAGCCCTTCGTTTGCCATTTCTTTATATCGTTCGAAAGCAATCGAAAATGCAGGTTGCGCCAGCCAAAAGCCATTATGAGCCCAACAACGGAAGCAGCCGTCAAAAAAAACGCAATTATTAATTCTATCATTCGAGCACTTTACGATAGGCACAAGAAAAACTTGTGCAATTTCTAGTTTGGGCGCAAAATTACTTTACGGCAATATTGCAGAATGTTGTGCCAATTGTGGGGCCGCCGTTTTAAATCGCCTTTCATTGAAACAGACGCCTTGTAAGAATGCTACGAATATTTGCGAGAAAGAAAAGGAACAAAACATGAATGTTTCGACGATACTGAAAAACAAGGGGTTCGATGTTATAACCCGCCACCCCGAAGCCACCCTCAGCGATATCGCTCATCTTCTCAATGAGCACAAGATTGGATCTATCGTGATTGTGGATGCCGGTGACAAGGTTTGCGGCATTGTTTCCGAGCGCGATATTGTCACCGCCATCGCCACGAAGGGCGGTGTTGTGCTCGACGAGCCAGTGAGCACCTGCATGACCGAAAATGTTTTTACCTGCACGAAGGAAGATACGCTGGAAAAACTGATGACCGAGATGACCAAGCATCATTTTCGCCATTTGCCGGTAATCGAGGATGGTAAGCTTGTTGGGCTAGTGTCGATTGGCGATGTCGTGAAACAACGTATTGCCCAAGCCGAAATGGAAGCCGCCGCTATGCGCGACTATATCAAAACCGGTTGAGGAACGACCAGATTGGCACCATTGATCTTTGCGGAAAACCTAATCACCTAACCGGTGCCCCTTTATAATCCCATTACTCAACTCGGGTTTATAAAGGGCCCGCCCTTTTTGGGAGCGCGAGGGCTCAAAGCCCTTCATTGACCGGCATTCGCTGATCTAAACCAGTAACATGCCTCTGATGGTGAAGTAGAGCAGGGCGGCCATCATGGCGGCGACGGGCACGGTTATGATCCATGCGGCAGCGATTTTCAGTAGAATGGATCGTTTGACCAGTTCTTTACGATATACCTTTTTCAGCTGTTTGCGCTCATTCTTGGCCAGATGTGGGCCTTTTTTCTGTTTGAGCTGTTTCAGCATAATGCCTTTTTCGGTGATGTTTGCGGCCTCAAATTCATTCAAAAAATCTTCCACCACTTCAGGTTCGTCATCTTGATGATGTTCGACGATATCATCGATCATGCGCGCATGGTTGGCCTCGAGATATTCACGCAAGAAACCAACGCCGAAAATACCGCCAACAGCGATATGGGTGGAGCTGACAGGCAGTCCCAGTTGCGAGGCGATAATCACGGTGACGGCAGCGGCCATTGCAACACAAAAGGCGCGGATTTTATCTAGTTCGGTGATCTCGCTACCAACCGTTTTGATGAGCTTTGGCCCATAGAGCGCCAGACCAATCGATATGCCGATGGCCCCGACCAGCATCACCCATAATGGGATTGCAGCCTTGGCGACAATGCCGCCATGGGTGATCGCATCATTAATAGCGGCCAGTGGCCCAACAGCATTGGCCACATCATTGGCACCATGGGCAAAACTTAGCATGGCAGCGGCAAAAATGAGCGGGATGGTGAAAAGACTATTGATACCTTCGCGCGTGTTTTCGAGCTTATTTGCACTGCGGCCAATTCTTGGTTTGACGAAAAAGAAAACGGCAATGGCAATTGCCAAGCCAATAAGCGAGGCGGAGAAGAAGTCAAACTTCCATAGTTTTTTGAGGCCCTTCAAGACAAGATAGGTGCCAAAAGCCCAAGCCATCAATGAAATCAGATAGGGCACCCAGTTCTGAGCGGCCTTGACCATATTTCGTCGATAAATGATCGAGTTTTTGATCAGATATAGCAGTCCTGCGGCAATAATCCCGCCCAGCACGGGAGAAATGACCCAGCTGGCTGCAATCAGCCCGACTTTGCTCCAGTCAGCGATACCCCAGCCGCCAGCGGCGATGCCGGCACCGAGCACACCACCAACGATGGCGTGGGTGGTGGAAACCGGGGCGCCCATATAAGTGGCGATATTGAGCCAGATAGCAGCGGCCAGAAGGGCGGCCATCATCAGCCAGATAAAGGTGTCTGTGTCGTTGATAAGAGAGGGGTCAATAATGCCTTTCTTGATGGTGCCTACAACATCTCCACCAGCGATAAGCGCGCCGCCAGCTTCAAAAATGGCGGCAATCAGGATTGCGCCGGTCAAGGTGATGGCCTTGGAGCCAACGGCTGGCCCGACATTGTTTGCAACATCATTGGCGCCGATATTAAGCGCCATATAGCCACCGATCATCGCGGCGATGACCAGCAGCATTGATCCCGAATTACTGTCCATCCGATTGTAGGTGAACAACATGATCCCAACGATAAATAGCAGGGCCGTTCCCATCCGGAACAGCTCTTTGCGGCTGATTTTGGTGGCGTTTTCAATCGAATCAATATTTTTGAGGTCCATGCGGCGTTCCTTTGCACAGAATTGCTTCAGCGAGCGTTTGTTCAACCCCTCAGGGCACGGACCCTGTCGACGAACAGGCTGAGATTTTCGTGATATAGCAGCAAACTGGCCCGAAATAGTTGATATTAATCAATTTAAATCAAACAGTTTGCCCTCTAAAAACAGGCGTTGCGGGGTGAGGACTGGTTCGGATAAATCGATTGATAAACCCTTCGTAATCTTTCACTTAATTCCGTCTTAAAACGCAATATCGGGGAAATGTACAGTCATTTTTGGTCGCAGCTGTTTTTGCGGCGTATTGATGCAGGTTTAATGCCGGGGGACAAGCTGTTTCAAGGAGCCGGAAATACGCAAAAAATGCCCCTATTTCTTATCGCCATAAACCTCGATGGGATCAAAAAGCGGGGCATCTTCCTTGAAATCCAGTTGAAGGTCTGACAGCGGAGTGTTGCCAGTAGGGATGGCGCGAAAGAAGCAGCTTTTGTAGCCGACATGGCAAGCAGCACCTTTGCCTTGTTGTTCGACACTCATCCAGATCGCGTCTTGATCGCAATCGGTGCGCAGCTCAATAATGCGTTGCAGGTTGCCGCTGGTTTCGCCTTTTTTCCAAAGCTGGTTTCGCGAGCGGCTCCAATAATGGGCAATGCCGGTTTCAATGGTTAGTGCCAACGCCTGTTCATTCATATAGGCAAGCATTAGCACATCACCGGATTTTGCATCGGTGGCGATGGCTGGCAACAAGCCGTCTTTGTCGAACTTTGGTGAAAAAACCGTGCCGGTTTCAAGCTGATGCTTATCGGGTCGATCTGCAAATTTCGAAACGCTCATGATCCACCGTTTCTAGCCTTCGTTCTTGATCATATTCAAGAACCTGTTCTGCAAATGCAGATCGGTTTTAAACACACCTGTAAATTTGGTGGTGATGGTCGCGACATTTGGTTTTTGCACACCGCGCAGGGACATACATTGATGCACGGCCTCAATCACCACAGCAACGCCTTTGGGCTTCAATGCTTCATCGATAGCACCTGTGATTTGCGCGGTCATGGTTTCCTGGGTTTGCAAGCGCCGTGAATAAATCTCCACAACGCGGGCCAGTTTGGAAATGCCAACGACCGTGCCCGTTGGATAATAAGCCACATGTGCCTTGCCAAGGAAGGGGATCATATGGTGTTCGCAATGGGAGTTGATGTCGATGTCGCGCAGCATGACGATATCATCATAGCCACTATCTTCATCAAAGGTCCGCGACAGGGCTTTCACAGGATCTTGCTCATATCCCTTGAAAAAGTCGTTGTAAGAATTGACCACTCGCTTTGGCGTGTCGAGCAATCCGTTTCTTGTGGGATCGTCGCCAGCCCAGCGAATGAGCGTGCGCACCGCTTCTTCGGCTTCGTCCCTTGAAGGGCGGATGATTTTGCCATCAGATGTTTTAATGTCTGAATCTTCTTTCAGCAATTTTTTAGCAATAGCGTCCATCGTCAACTTTTCTCACCTTCACATTCGTTGCGACTTCCCAGAAGTCGGGGTCACATATATATATTGAGCCAATTGTTTCT
>JAJRQA010000183.1 GCA_024280475.1 Alphaproteobacteria bacterium | reverse complement strand
ATTTTATCGCATTTGTTGCGCTTCTTATAGCGGCATTTAGTGCCAATGACCAGCGCTCTTTTTATACCACTCAAAGCCATTCCATGCTATCGCATGGGCCTTCGCGCGAACACGCTTAACTGATGAGCAATATAAAGAGACAATTATGGATTTTTCACTGCGCCTGCAAGAAAACAGCAAGCTTGTTTCAGACCGGCTCAAAACTCATTTGATGCCCGGGCAACATTTTGGACCACCCCGTACGTTATCGGACGCCATGAGCCATGCCGTCATGTCGGGCGGCAAGCGTTTTCGGCCCTTTTTGATGATTGAAAGCGCCCGCATGTTTGGCAAGAACCCTGGCCGGGTCGCCGATGCCGCCGCGGCGCTGGAATGTATGCATAGCTATTCGCTTGTTCATGATGACTTGCCTGCGATGGATGATGATGATTTGCGCCGCGGACGGCCCACGGTTCACAAGGAATATGATGAAGCCACCGCCATTCTGGCGGGGGACGCCCTGCAATCCCTGGCATTTGAAATCCTTGCGCACCCTGCCTGTCACTCGGACCCAGCGATACGCGCCCAACTGGTGCTGGAGTTGTCTGTTGCCGCTGGCTGGGCGGGCATGGCCGGTGGCCAGATGATGGATCTGGAAGAAGAGGGCAATGCCGGCAAAACCCGCCTCGCCATCATCCAGCGCATTAATGCCATGAAGACCGGCGCTCTGATAGAATATGCTTGCGTGGCCGGGGGCATCATTGCGGAGGCCAAACCAGAGGAAATCGACACATTACGCAGCTTTGGCCAGCTTTTGGGACTGATGTATCAAGCCGCTGATGATATTCTCGATACCACCGCTGACACCAAAATCATTGGCAAAACCGCCGGTAAGGATGAAGCCAGCAAAAAGGCCACTGTCGTCGCTCGCATGGGTGTAGAAAAAGCCCGGGCTTATGTTGCAGACCTTGAGGCCGAGGCTATCAAAACCTTGGCCCCATTTGGCGATCGCGCCGAATGGCTGGTCGAGGCAACAAGGTTCGTAGTGACGCGAGGGAATTAGAGAACGAATGCCCTCCGATAGCAAAGTGGCAGGGCTGCAAAAAGGGCCAGCCACTTTCATCCTCATTTTAAATAGACAAACAAAATGTCCCCAGCGCATGATTGGGCGCGACAATTCATTTATTGCTGGCATAAGTCTGGGCTGTTAGCATTAACATAGCCCTTATTCACAGGGACAAAGCTACAAATTCTGATCTTTCAAAGGTTCAATTCATGTCCAATTCCAAGCTAGATAATCTTTCTGAGGAATATACTGAACTCGAAATAAGAGATTTCACCTTCAAAACAGAAAATAGAACGATTTCGATTGAAAATATTTCAACGATTTCCATTGTTCGATACGACCCATATACAGTGATAAAATTCTACATTCGTATGATTGGCGGGTTTATCGCTGCCTATGGTCTCTTGATACAAAGTGCTCTTTATGGTGGTGGGGGCCTAAATGATTTGACGATGATCATCGTTGGTCTTGTCGTTGTCGGCCTTTCGCTCATTCCTGTTTTGAAACACTATCTGGTGATTTCGACAAATGATGGCGTGCGAACCCTGTTTTTCAATACTGATGTCTCGAAACTTGCATCAATCAAAAAAATCCTCGACGAGCGCATTGAAAACAAGGCCAGCACTGGCAACTACACCATCGATTTCAACACTGGCAAAATTGAAAAACTCAATATTGCCACGCTCAACAAGATGGGGGCTCCTATTGAAACGGCGGTCATTGAAAAAATCGACCCGTATGTCGATCCGGTGCAGGCCGAGACGATCATTTCCGGTTCATCAGATGTCAATGTCGCTATTGCCTCAACAGAGATCGTACAAGGTACCCACGATCACACCGGTGACATCAAGTTCGATCAGCAGATCATTGATTATACCAACTATTTGCCTGTCATGGAGCAATGGCGAGAGTTCATGGCACAGCAAAAACCCGACATGACCGCACAAGGCCAAATGGAAGAACTCATAGATCTGATGAAGTCGGGCACCAAAGGTCCCATGGAAAAAGCCCGCCTGCAAACACTTGGGCAAGAATTAAGCAGCTATCTGAAAGCCTATGACGGATTCAGCCAATTGATGGGCGACATCATGAAGCTTGTTGATTGATGCCCCGCCTGAGATCAAACTAGGCCAGGGGGAACGAGCAGGCCTTTTTTCATCCCCATTTAAATCGGCAATGACAGAGAGACGCTCCACGTCATTAATCTTAGCGCTGCGTTCAACAGCCTTTTTTATTGTATAAACCGTCATGAGATGATTACGGCGTTTCTAACGACGCTTTCAAGCACTTGTAGAAACCCGCGAGCGCCTTATCATAAGCCTCTTGGATCGATTGAAATAGCTGTAGGCATACCCCTAACCTTCCGCCTCCAGTTCATTTAGATATTTCTCGGCCTCCAGCGCCGCCATGCAGCCAAGGCCGGCAGCCGTTACCGCTTGGCGATAAAGATCATCGGTGACATCGCCAGCCGCAAAAACGCCGGGGATATTTGTTTTGGTGCTGTCTGGTGCCGTGATGAGATATTTATTGGGCTTCATGTCCAGCTTGCCCTCAAACAGCTCCGTTGAGGGGGCATGACCAATGGCGATAAAAATACCATCGATTTGCAGCTCGGATACCTCATTGGTCTTGACGTTTTTGAGCTTGGCACCGGTCACCGCCATCATGGGTTTTTCATCTCCCACGACTTCGTCCAGAACCGTGTCCCAGATCACTTCAATCTTGTCATTATTGAGCAAACGGTGCTGCAATATTTTTTCCCCGCGCAGCTCGTCTCTACGATGCACAAGATAAACCTTCTCAGCAAAATTAGTCAAAAAGATCGCCTCTTCCAGCGCCGTATTACCACCGCCCACGACAATCACATTTTTACCGCGATAGAAAAACCCGTCGCACGTCGCGCAGGCCGAAACCCCATAACCCTGAAACTTGGTCTCTGATGGCAGGCCCAGCCAGCGCGCCTGCGCCCCCGTGCAGATAATCAGCGCGTCGCAACTATAGCGATTGTCGCCGTCCCCCTTCATGGTGAAGGGCTTGGCTGTCAAATCCACCTCGACAATGTGATCCTCGACCATTTGTGTGCCCACGCGCTCGGCCTGTCCCTGCATCTGTTCCATCAGCCAGGGGCCTTGAATTTCTTCGGTAAAGCCGGGATAATTCTCAACTTCCGTAGTAATGGTCAGCTGTCCGCCGGGCTGCATGCCCTGAATAAGCACGGGCTCGACCATGGCGCGTGCAGCGTAAATCGCCGCCGTATAACCGGCCGGCCCTGAACCCAAAATCATCAGTTTTGCATGTTTCACATCAGCCATTTATCGCGTCCCTTGTATGGTGGAAAAATCTGTTGCCAGACATATAGAGGGTGTCGATCATAAAATCCAGATGTGCGATGGGGAAGGTCAAAGAAATCGCCTATGCGGACAGCAGCAAAGGGCATCTTGAATTGCGCTACCGCTTCGCTATTTGAGCGCAAGCCCTTTTCATCCCCATTTGTTTTGAGAGCCGATTACCAACAGCTTCCTATCACTGTCACCCCAGCGAAGGCTGGGGGCCATACTCCCTTGCCCAACATATGAAAGAGCGGGCGATCGATTGAGTATTTTGTGATTATGGTTCCCAGCCTTCGCTGCGATGACACATCTTGTTAGGCTGAAGCTATAAGAACCCGACGCCGCTCCGATAGTGTGAAATCCACGGGTTCCCTAACCAGAACTTCAAACACAAAAGGCGAGAAAGCAGGCGGTTAGCAAATGACGACGCAAAAGCCATAACCTTTGGCAGATGCTGTTTCTAACACATCCAAAAAGGCCAACAGATTGGACTGAAAATATTCGCTGTCCCGTTTCGACCAACCCGGCCCACCATAGATTTTGAGTTTATCAAAATGTTCAGGGTCGTACTTAGCCATGAGATCAACGACTTTCCTCGTCTTTAGTTTTTCATACAGGCTGGCGACATCTTGCGGCGAATGAACCTCGCAGTGCTCTGAAAACTCATCAATTTGAACGCCCGAAAAAAGAAACTCAAGCGAGCTGTCATTGGTAATCAAATAATGGATCCCATGCCACGCCTTATCGAGATCAATATGTTCTAATGTACGATAGTTTTCTGCGTCTTTGCTTATCGCTGCATCATAGGCTGCTTGAGTGATCAGATATACACGAGCCGTCATAGACATAGTTTATCCTTCATTCTCCAAAAGCAAAAAAGCCACCAACTGTAGTTGGTGACTTTCTTCAATTCGCTTGCCCAACCCTAACTCAGCCTTCTTAAGAAGGCTGAGGTTCCAAATCGCCTGGTTCTGGCTCACTGCCGCCTTTTTTCTTGGGGGCACCAGCTGTTGGCACGGCGCTTTCATTATTGCCGCCATCATCGCCATAGTCGCGGATCGGTGATTTGCCATCCAGCAGATCCTGGATTTCTTTTCCTGACAGGGTTTCATATTCGAGCAGGCCCTTGCCGATTATATGCAGCTCATCGAGATGCTTTTCGAGGATTTCGCGGGCCTTGTCATAGCCTTCATCGACGAAACGATGCACTTCTTCATCAACAATTTTCTGCGTATCGTCAGAAATATGCTGTGAGCGAGCCACAGAATGACCAAGGAACACTTCTTCTTCGTTTTCGCCATAAGCCAAAGGCCCAAGCTTGTCGGACATTCCAAATTGCGTAGCCATCGCTCTGGCCAGATTAGTGGCCATCTTGATATCGCTGGAGGCGCCAGAAGTCACCATATCATGGCCAAAGATGATTTCTTCGGCCACACGTCCGCCCATGGCAACTGCCATGTCGGCTTGCATCTTGGCTCTGGTCATGGACAGCTGATCACGTTCTGGCAGACGCATCACCATGCCTAGCGCCCGGCCACGCGGAATGATTGTTGCCTTGTGCACGGGATCCGACGCTGGCATTTTCATGGCGACCAGCGCATGCCCGCCTTCATGATAAGCAGTGAGTTTTTTCTCTTCTTCAGACATGACCATGGAGCGGCGCTCGGTGCCCATCATGACCTTGTCCTTGGCGTCCTCAAATTCGGCCTGCGTCACCATGCGCCGGGAGCGACGAGCCGCCAGCAGTGCTGCTTCATTGACCAGATTGGCGAGATCTGCCCCAGAAAATCCGGGCGTACCGCGGGCAATGATGCGCAGCTCAACATCGGGAGCGATCGGCACTTTACGCACATGAATTTTAAGAATTTTCTCACGGCCAATAATATCTGGGCGCGGCACCACAACCTGACGGTCAAAACGACCCGGACGCAACAAAGCGGGGTCCAGCACGTCGGGACGGTTGGTGGCCGCTATAATGATAACACTTTCATTTTCTTCAAAGCCATCCATCTCCACCAGCAACTGATTGAGCGTCTGCTCACGTTCATCATTGCCGCCGCCAAGACCGGCGCCCCTGTGACGACCAACGGCATCGATTTCATCGATAAAGATGATGCACGGAGAATTCTTCTTGGCCTGCTCGAACATGTCGCGCACACGCGATGCACCAACACCCACAAACATTTCAACGAAATCGGAACCAGAAATTGTATAGAACGGCACATTGGCTTCACCGGCAACAGCGCGGGCGATCAGTGTTTTACCAGTACCTGGGGGTCCAACCAATAAAGCACCGCGCGGAATTTTTCCGCCCAGACGTTGATAGCGGCCTGGATCGCGCAAAAAGTCGACGATCTCTTCCAGCTCTTCCTTGGCTTCATCTACGCCGGCCACATCTTCAAATGTGACGCGGCCATGCTGCTCAGTCAAAAGCTTGGCTTTTGATTTGCCAAAGCCCATGGCACGGCCCGAACCCGACTGCATCTGACGCATGAAGAAAATCCATACCGCGATCAACAGCAACATGGGGAACCAGGAAATCAGAATGGAGAACAGGCTGTGACCCTCTTCGGCCAGCGGTTGCGCCTTGATGTTTACATTCTTCTCAGCAAGACGCTCGACCAGTTTGGGATCATCGGGCGCATAAGTTTGAAAGGCGCGATCATTGGACAAATGACCGGTAATTTTTCGGCCCGAAATCGTCACATCGCGAATGCCACCCTCATTGACCTTGGTGAGGAACTCGGAATAATTGATTTCGTCGGAGTTGCCGCGTGGAACAGGCCCCTGAAACAGATTAAACAGGGCGATCAGCAAGAGGCCGATAATGACCCAGATCGCAAAATTGCGGAAGTTCGAATTCATGAAACGTCCCTATCTATATTCTTGTCGGTTCTCATTGTCTGGGTTTGCACCAAAAAAAGCTTGTTTACCAGCATATTTTCTTGTCTCAGACCATTCTTAGCCGATCAATCGGAAATTATCTGCATTGCCTGCATTTATGTTCAAGGTGACCCATATGCAAGGACACTGCCAGTTGTTTTGTCGATTTGTAGTCCAATCAAGAATGGCTTACAATTATAAGATGATCGATTGTCTAGTTTAGAATATGTCTTAATTGTACGCCGATGTCATCAATGATTTCGTGTTCCGCTCGTGTTTTTACAACTAATATGAACGGCTGTGAGCGCCATCGCTCGATGAAATAAAGCCGCAATCAACTATCATTTATGATTTTGTTTCGAGCACCGGACATAGTAATAAGGGTTTGATTACGCGCCCTTACCCGCCGCGCCCGTTTTTAACCAAGTCTAGAATACAGGACATTTCATGAGCGCCGCCAACCACAAGACCCGCCTTTATCTGACTGTTCCAGCACTGGTGCTCGATCAGATCGAACCTTTGACACAATTGCTTGATCGCCTGACCTCGAGGCTGGATATTGCCTGCGTCAATCTAGCACTCAAGGAAATGGGCGGCCCTCAAAGTTCGGCCGATGAACAACAACAGCTCAAAACGCTGATGGGCGATTTACAGCAAAAAAACATCGCCGTGCTTGCCGATCTCACCTCCCCCCAATATGCGCAAGACCGCAAGAGTTTCGAAAAAGCCCTTGAAAATGCGCATAAGCTGGGGTGCGATGGTCTTCATATGAGCGCAGATGCCCCGCTTTTTGCGCGAGCGCGCGATGTGTTGGGTCCCGATGCTATTATGGGCGTGGATTGCGGCATGTCTCGTCATGCCGCCATGCAAATGGGTGAAGCTGGTGCCGATTATGTAGGGTTCGGCGCGGTTAACGCAGATTCCTCGCCTGACGATCAAGACCTTGATTTGAACAAAGGAAGTATTGAAGCTGAGGATGAGCTCTTTGTGCCAGAAACCATTATTGAACTTGTGGACTGGTGGCAACAGCTTTTTGAGGTGCCCTGTTTGGCACTTGATGTTGCAGATCGTGCGCAAATCGAAGAATTCGTACAAATCGGGGCTGATTTCGTCGCCATTGGCCCAAGTGCGTGGTCGGCACTTACAAGCAATGATGAATTGGTGGCCTGGCTGGCCAAAACCTGTCCGATAATTGAAGCAGGATCGTAATGAGGTGAACGAGCGGTGATCAATCGAAACACAAACAATCGATCGGTGCGAGTTTTGTCGCCGCTCATATTGACAGTGCTGGCTATTGGCGCATTACCGGCAAACGCACAGAGCACTTCCAAACAACAAGAACGACTTGGTTCCAGCAGCTCACCAGCGCAAATTGCTCCCAAAACACAAAGCATTGAAACCACCAGCGCCGACCCTGCCTATGCAGCTTTTCGAAAAGGCCAGTATTTAAAAGCCCTCAAATTGGCGAAGGCGCAGTCCAAAAAAGGCGAACCGCAAGCCTTTACCCTGATCGGGCGCATTTATGCCGGAGGTCTGGGGGTTAAAAAAGATCTCACAACAGCCGCGCAGTGGTATGCGGGAGGCGCTGAACATGGAGATCAAGATGCCCAGTTCGCGCTCGCCTTGCAGCTCGCAGGGGGATATGGGGTCAAACGCGACATCAAACAGGCAGCGGATCTGTTTGAGGTAGCCGCCACCCAGGGGCATGCCCTGGCGCAATATAATCTGGGACTTGTTCACGCAGCAGGAACCGGTCGCCCGATCGATATGACAAAGTCTTTTTTCTGGCTGCAAAAAGCTGCCAATCAAAATGAAGCGCGCGCCCAGTATGATCTGGCCAGCCTTTTTCAGGCCGGGTCTGGGGTCAAGCGTGACGCCGCCAAGGCCGCTCACTGGATGGGGCTCGCCGCAAATGCTGGATTGAGCGTTGCCGAACTCGAATATGGTTTGATGCTTTATCAAGGCAAAGGCGTTGCAAAAGACCAAAAGCAAGGGGCCGATTTGCTCTTGCGCGCCGCGCAAAAAGGCAATCCTATCGCCCAGAACCGCGTTGCCAAACTCTATGCACATGGGCTGGTGTTCAAAAAAGACGTTGTGGAAGCTGCAAAATGGCACCTGCTGGCACGCCAGCGGGGCGTCTCGGATCTGCCTCTCGATATTAAAATCGCCCGCCTCAAAAAAGAACAAAGACAATTGGCACAAACCAAAGCGCAGCTCTGGCGCAAACAAAACAAGGTGCCATAGATCCAGACCATCCTCGCCAGGATAATCCAACAGGAACACGCTCTCGCGCGATCAGGCACAGATTGCTAGGCAGGCAAACCCATTCTTACGCCAGAACCTTCTGGCGCAAAGTTTCTCCGCGATAGGACAATGCTTCGGCGATATGGATGCGCGTTACGTCATCGCATCCATCAAGATCGGCCAACGTGCGCGCCACTTTCAAGGTGCGATGAAATCCTCGCGCCGTAAGACGCAGTTTGTCACAAGCATCGCGCAACAGGCGCAGGCCCTCATTATCAGGCCTTGTACATTCATCCAGCGCCTCACCAAACAGCTCACTATTGGTACGCACATTTTTTAGCCCCATGTTTTGAAAGCGCTCGGACTGGCGGTGGCGCGCCGCACTGACGCGCTCGCGCACCGGTTGACTGCTCTCGCAGGCGGCGTTTTTATCCGGCATCATCAAATCCGCGATCGACACAGCTGGCACCTCAACTTGCAGATCAAAGCGATCGAGTAAGGGACCAGATAGGCGCGATTGATAACGCTCTGCGCAATGAGCGCCCCTGGCACAGGCAAAACCTGGCTCAAAGGCGCGCCCGCACTTGCACGGATTCATCGCCGCCACCAGCTGAATACGAGAAGGGTAGGCAATGCGGTGATTGGCACGGGCGATCACCACTTCACCGGTTTCGATGGGCTGGCGCAAACTATCAAGCACTTGCACAGAAAATTCCGGCAATTCATCGAGAAACAAAACCCCCATATGAGCCAGTGCCACTTCGCCAGGTTTGGGCCGAGCACCGCCCCCCACCAAAGCCGCCATGGATGCAGAATGATGCGGCGCGCGAAACGGTCGCTCACGGCCGATTTGCCCCCCGGCCAATTCACCGGCCATTGATCGTATCATGCTGACTTCGAGCATCTCGGCAGGTTGAAGCGCAGGCAAAATCGATGGCAATCTTGCCGCCAGCATGCTTTTGCCAGACCCGGGCGGACCGGTCATAAGCAAATTATGCCCCCCGGCAGCTGCGACCTCAAGAGCCCGGCGAGCGCTTTCCTGCCCCCGCACATCGCAAAGATCAAGCAAATCAGAAGGGGTTTCTTCAAGCACAGCACGCGGTGGTGAGAGTATTTGCAACCCTTTAAAATGATTGATCAGCTCCAGCAAATGCCCCGGAGCCAGAATGTCCATATCCTTTGAGGCCCAGGCAGCTTCAGCCCCACATTCGCGCGGGCAAATAAGGCCAAGACCTTGTTCATTGGCACCAATCGCTGCTGGTAATCCGCCCGGCACCATGGAAATCGACCCATCCAGCGCCAGTTCGCCAATCACGCAATATCCCTTGAGCTGATCAAAAGGCATGGCTCCCATACAGGCCATCATGGCCAGCACAATCGGTAGATCATAATGACTACCTTCTTTGGGCATATCGGCAGGGGCCAGATTGACGGTGATATGTTTGGCAGGAAGGGCCAGACCCACAGCATGCAAGGCGGCGCGCACCCGCTCACGACTTTCACCAACCGCCTTGTCAGGCAATCCAACCACTACAAATGCTGGTAATCCAGGTGAGATCTGCACCTGCACATCAACGCGCTTTGCTTCGATTCCGGCAAATGCCACTGTCGCGACCTGTGCAAACATTTCCATGCCCCCAAATGACAAGTTCAACTAGAGTGCTTCGAAGAAAAGTGGGTACCGGTTTTCCGATAAGAAGCACGCTAAAACGAAAAAATAGGGACTTTCATTAAATCAACCAAAAGCCGAAAGTCCCTGGCATCACCATAGCCCAGAGGCCTTAATAACACAAGAACATTATGTGAACATACTAGAGGCGTTCTGTGCAAAACCTGTTATCAGGACAGCTTGTCTTCAATGGCATCCCAGATCAGCGACGCAATATCGGCACCACCAAAACGATGGATCTCTCGAAGTCCGGTAGGCGAGGTGACATTGATCTCGGTCATTTTATCACCGATCACATCGATACCGGTGAACAACAGTCCACGGCGCTTCAGCTCTGGACCAATGGCCTCGCAAATTTCAAAATCCCGCTTTGTGAGTTCGATCAATTCGGGCCGCCCGCCCACATGCATGTTGGAGCGGGTTTCGTCGCCAGCTGGTATTCGGTTCAATGCCCCCACCGGCTCACCGTCCACCAAAATGATGCGCTTGTCTCCGGCTCGCACATCGGGGAGATATTGCTGCACGATATAGGGTTCACGAAACATCTCGTCAAACATCTCGGTGAGCGCGCCAAGATTGGTATCCCCTTCGCGCAAAAGAAAGACCCCGGCGCCGCCATTGCCATATAGAGGCTTGATGATGATATTCTTGTGCTCGTCTCGAAACGCCTTCACATCGGCCAGCTGACGAGCGATCAAGGTTGCCGGCATCAGCTCGGCATATTCCATCACGAATAGTTTTTCTGGCGCATTGCGCACATGAAACGGATCATTGACCACCAGTGTTTTGGGATGGATGCGCTCTAACAGATGGGTGGTTGTGATGTAATGCATGTCAAAGGGCGGGTCCTGACGCAACAATACCACATCGAGCGCTGCCGGGTTAATCTGCGTGAGATCGCCCGCCTTGAAATGCGCCCCGACCTTATCAAATACCTCGATGTCGCGGCCTGTTGCTGTAAGCTCATCGCCAATCATCGATAGTTGATCAGGCTGATAGTAAAACAGTTTGTGTCCACGCTTTTGCGCTTCAAGCATCAGCGCAAACGTGCTGTCGCCTTGAATATCAATCTTGTCGACCGGATCCATCTGCACGCCGATATGGTAAGCCATCTAATACCCTTTGATTGTCTGGATTAAGTAAACGAGATCTGTATCTGGTTTTGATATTTGGAGTGACACTCGTACGCCGTCAAGAGATGGTGTGGGAAAAAGCATCTTTTTCGTGGCGAGGGAGTTTCCACGGCACAATGGCGACGACATCAAAGCCGATTTCACCCCGGTGTGGCACTCTTTGCTTCCCGAGCCAATGGCTGGCGGCTCGCTTGATCCTTTGTTGCTGACGCATCGACACGGCACCAAACGCCTCATCAAGCCCTGCTCGCCCCTTGACCTCGACAAATGCCAGCCTTCGGGCATTGGCGACAATCAGATCGACCTCGCCCACCGGCGTCTTGTAGCGGCGCTCCAATATCCGATAACCTCTGGCCATCAAAAATATCGCGGCAACGGTTTCCGCTCGCATCCCTCTACGATAGGCCTTTTGGCGTTGCTGGTTCATTGTGACCAATAGCCACAACAAATCGTGCCCCCGTTTTCGAATAATAATTGAGTAACCATTCGCATCAACCCTAATCGCTTGAAAGCACCGCAAAACGACGCTATTTGGGCGAATTAATCATTTTTTGCAACCATTTATCAATAGAATGATGCCTATCGTGCGTAGGCGAATAAACTTATTCCATTTTCTATCCAATAAGGGATCAAACGCGTATGTCAATTGAGAACGAAGAAATCATACCGCAGCCCAAATCCCCGTTTGCGCGTCTCGTTGGCAGACTGCGCCGCGATGAAGAAGGCGTCACAGCAATTGAATTTGGCATTATTGCCGCGCCATTTTTGATCCTCATTGTAGCCCTTTTGGAAACCGCGCTTGTCCATATGACAACGCTGGATCTCGAAAATGCCGTCCGCGACGCCTCTCGCCAGATCCGTACCGGTCAAGCCCAGGTCGCCAATCTGTCGGCAACCCAGTTCAAGGATCTTGTCTGTGACAATACGGTTCTGATCTCCGATTGCAAAACCACGGATCTGCTGGTGATCGATGTGCGCGCCTACGATGATTTCGAGACAATTTCGATCGATCCTGGTGAAATGCATGATGATGACGGAGAATTCACCGGCGATGAAGAGTTTAGTCTTGGTTCCGGCCTCAAGGTTGTTGTGGTTCGCGTGTTTTACAAAATGAAACTTCTGGCCCAACTACCCGTCGTTGGCCTCGCCAATGCTGGTCCCCATCACCGCATGATCAATGCAATCTCGGTCTTTCGTAACGAACCGTTCTCATAGGGTACGGTTGCCGCCGCCTTTACGGGATCGGCGCAAACTGAACTTGTATATGAGCTTGAAAAAGTAAAAAGAGCCCCGCGCTCAAGGAGTAGAAACGTGTTTCTCAAGACCTCTCATAAAACAGCGATTAACGCTTATAAAAAATTCATCACTCGCTTGAAGCGCGACAATAAAGGGGTTGCTGCTCTGGAATTTGCCCTGATCGCCCCGATCATGGTTACCTTGTATATGGGCAGTGTTGAGCTTCATCACGCCTTGTCAGCCGACCGCCGCGTCACCGACCTGGCTGGAGCAACCGCTGACCTGGTGGCGCAATCTGCCGACATATCGGGGCAGATAGACAATATTTTTGATGCTGCCAGTACCTATCTGAAGCCTTACGGCGTTGAAAACCTGCACATCACGGTGTCAAGCATCTGCCATGCTGGCGATGATACAGGCCGCATCGACTGGAGCGCCAACTATGTGAATGGCGGCGTCAAGAGTTACGCACGCATGGAAGTCGTACCGCTGCCGCTTGATGCGGACGACAAACCGGTCTTGACGATCAAGGGAACAAGCCTGATTTTGGCGGAAGTTTCATATGAATATACCTCACCGCTTGGAAAATATGTGAATTCAATGACCTTGTCCGATCACTATTATCTGCGCCCCCGTCTCAAGGAGACACCGTCAGTTCTCAACGAGGGTGCCGGTGGTTCAGTAGATGGTTGTGCGAACTCGGATTTCTCAGATCTGGAATAGTCAGATATGCGGGATTTTGTTTAAACCGGCGAGAGGGTTCTCCTCGCGCCGGTTTTTTTATTTGCCAATAAAACCGACGATTTCTTTGACCCTGGCCATGACGGGATCCGCAATTTCGCGAGCCCGGTTAGCACCATCGATCAAGATGGCGTCAATTTCTCCAGCCTCTCCCATCAATTTTTGCATTTCTTCGCTAATGGGAGATAGCTTTTGCACCGCCAGTTCAATGAGCTCAGGTTTAAAGGCCCCAAACCCCGCTCCCCCGTGCTGAGCCAAAACATCACTCACGGGCATCTCGGCAAGTGCTGCATAAATGCCAACAAGGTTGGCAGCCTCTGGACGATCCGCAAGTCCAGCTTCCTCCGACGGCAAGGGTTCTGGATCGGTTTTGGCCTTTTTAATCTTTTTGGCGATCAGATCTCGATCATCGGTCAGATTTATGCGTGTCATATCAGAAGGAGCAGATTTGCTCATCTTTTCCGCACCATTGCGAAGCGACATGACCCTCGTCGCCGGCCCCGCGATCAACGGCTTGGGCAGGGGAAAAAAGCCCTCCTCATGCCCGCATTTTTCAATGCTGGAAGCAAAATCATTATTGAACTTTTGGGCTATATCACGGGCCAGTTCCAAATGCTGTTTCTGATCTGCTCCCACCGGCACATGAGTTGCGCGATATAGCAAAATATCGGCAGCCATAAGATTTGGATAGGAAAACAATCCAACCGAAGCGTTTTCCTTGTGCTTGCCAGCCTTTTCCTTGAACTGGGTCATGCGGTTCAGCCACCCCATGCGCGCAACACAATTGAAAATCCATGCCAGTTCAGCATGACCAGAGACCTGACTTTGATTGAAGATGATCTGCTTTGCAGGATCAATCCCAGAGGCGATAAAAGCAGCGGCCACTTCACGGATATTATGAGCAAGGCTTTCAGGGTCCTGCCAAACGGTTATGGCGTGCAAATCGACCACGCAATAAAGACATTCATGCTCTTCTTGCAAGGCAACAAATCGCTTGATGGCCCCCAAATAATTGCCCAAATGCAGATTTCCAGTTGGCTGCACACCGGAAAATACCCGCTCATTCTGTTTCATAAAGCTGCTCCTTTGAGCAATGTTATGGCGCGCTCGCCTACTTGTTGCAAGACCTGCAATAAAGTGATACCCGGACCCCTGCTTGATGATCTGGAAAAAAATGAGTAAACTAGCTTAGCATAAAAATAATTGGGATACATGGAGAGCACAATGCAGACTTGGCTTCGCAGAATATTGGCAATCGTGGCAATGGTTGGATCAGTCTACGGTCTATCAGTGGTCACCACTAATTTTGGTAATTTGAACGCTGGGGGAGGTAGCTATTTCGAGCTGTTTTTGACCCTTCTTGGGGGATTGTTCTTCCTGTATGGCATCATGTGCAGTTTTTGGCTGCTGGAGCGGCGCGCCGGATCAACTATAGCAAATGTCATATTTTGGCTGCTACAATTACCGGCCATCGTCACCGCCTTTCTCACTTATAAAGTCTACGCCTTTGGCAGCATGGCCTTTGCTATGGATATGCTGGCGGGCGGTTTTGGCTTTCCAACCAACGGAGCGCCACTAGGAGCGCCGGAAAGCCAATTTGATCTGATGATAGGGGGAGGTGATCCCACAGTTATGAGCCTTGGCATCAATCTGTTCGCCCTGGTGATGATCGTGCTGCTGATCAGTGTTGGTATCAGTACCCGCCGGGAAAAAAGTCTCATATCCAATCTTAAATCCGCCGCGACGGTCGCGGGGGGAGCAGCCGCTCTCACCGGTGCTGCTGTCGTTGCGGGAGCCAAAGGCGCCGCATCGGTCGCCAGCGCCGCTGGAGATGTTGCTGGAGGCGCGGTGGATGCCGCAAAGGCCACAGCATCCGTTGCCGGAGACATGGCTGAAAAAGCGGTCGATGTAGCGGGAAGCGCGGCGGCAAGCGCCGCCGATACCGCTGGTGATATGGCAGGGGGCGCAATGGACGCCGCAAAAGCCACCGCATCTGTTGCCGGAGACGTGGCCGGAAAAGCGGTCGATGTAGCGGGAAGCGCGGCATCAAGCGCCGCCGATACCGCTGGTGATATGGCAGGGGGCGCAATGGACGCCGCCAAAGCCACCGCATCTGTTGCCGGAGACGTGGCCGGAAAAGCGGTCGATGTAGCGGGAAGCGCTGCGTCAAGTGCCGCCGATACCGCTGGTGATATGGCAGGGGGCGCAATGGACGCCGCCAAAGCCACCGCATCTGTTGCCGGAGACATGGCTGAAAAAGCGGTTGATGTGGCGGGAAGCGCTGCGTCGAGCGCCGCAGAGACTACTGGAGACGTGGCGAGCGGAGCAACTGATATGGCAGGAGTTGCCGCAGCCGCTGTGGCGGGCGCGGCCGGAGTTGTCGCTGGCGGGGCTAAAGATGCTGCGAGCAGCGCGGTTACCGGTGTCGCCGAGACGGCAGGGAACCTGACACAAAGCACCATGGATGCCGCCAAAGAAGCGGCCGCTCTTATCGGCGGAGCAACTACCGATGGAGATGACAGTGGGGATGACAAGAAAGAGGGCTAGCAACCAGCCCTGTTCTCCCCTATTCTTATGGCGTAATTGACATTTTGGTGCGGGCTCATGAGACCCGGCCGGTGCGTGCCGCTTTGCGGACAACGTATGCCAATGTTGATTGCAACCAGCAATCTCGTGGTCGCGGGTTCGATCCCCGCTATCTGGCAACAGATATAGCTCAGTGGAAGAGCTCGAGACTTTGGATATGGCGAAATGGTAACGCAACATGATCCATGATCGTGTGGTCGCAAGACCTTGAAGGTTCGATTCCTTCTATCTAACCAATGGCCCTTTAAGCCAATCGTTTAAAAGCGATTTAAATTATGGGAAGCTGGAGGAAATGTTCACGCCCGGACTTGATGCAAAAGGCTCGCGCTGGATGCGTAAAGAACGGGCAGGCCCGTTTGACACCTTGTACACTGGTGGATACCGGTTCTGGCGAAGATCTTGCAGCGGAAGTTCGCAAATACCAGCCACGGCTGGACCTATGCGGCTCCAATAACGGATCAGAACCAACACCTCAAACCAGCGTCCGTACCATTCGCGTTGCACTTTTCTCCAGCGACCTTTGGCTTCTCCCCTTCCCTTTTTTCGCCACTCCCTCTATCTACAAAGACAGGCTAGTTCCACAGTGCTTTAGGAGAGTGAGCAGATGATCCGGTTTGTAACGATCAATGAGGACGAGCGTGGTTTACTCATCAAGGATGGTAAGTTCGAGCGCATTTTGGAGCCGGGCCGCCATCGCTTCATCAATCTCGATTTTGGCAGGCTGAAGGTAGAAAAATTTTCGATCAAGGACGCCGAGATAACCAGCAACTGGGCAAGGGTCATCGAGAAAAACCGCCCGGAACTGGCCGCCCGCCTGTTCGAGATTGTCAGTGTCGGCGAAGGGGAGGTCGCCATAGTCTCGTTCGATGGCCGCCCGGTTCATCTCATCGGCCCCTGGAAAACCCGCTATTTCTGGAAGGTATTGAACGAGGTTACGACCGAGTTTATCGAAACCAAAGAAACTTATGCTGTTACCCAAAAACATCTCAACGCGATTGATCCCAATGACACCAAGCTGGTGGGAGAGTTTCTTGTTGGCCCATTTGACGCTGGCTTGCTGTTTGTCGATGGCAAGTTTATTGAGGTATTAAAGCCAGGTCGCCACGCCTTTTGGCAGGTACACCGCACGATTGACGTGCGCCGCTATGACCTGCGCCCTCAACCCATCGAGATCACGGCTCAGGAAATCCTCACACGCGACCGCGTCTCCCTGCGCGTCACCCTCACTGCCTTTGCGCAGGTCACTGACCCTTTGAAGGTGGAACAGTCTTCTGGAGATTTCACCACCTATATTTACCGGCTGGTTCAGTTTGCAGTGCGCGAGGCCATTGCCAATCGCACCCTTGATGAAATACTCAATAATCGCGAGACCATCGATAGTCAGCTTCGCACATATGTGAGCGAGCATATGGAAGATATCGGCGTCAAGGTCACAGAACTGGGGATCAAGGATATTATCCTGCCCGGCGATATGCGCGAGCTCATCAACAAGGTTGTAGAGGCTGAAAAAACCGCTCAGGCCAATCTCATCAAACGACGCGAAGAAACCGCTGCCACACGTGCCTTGCTCAACACCGCCAAACTGATGGAAAACAACCCCCTGCTCCTGCGCCTCAAGGAAATTGAATCGCTGGAAAAACTCACCGAAAAAGTCGGCCGCATTGATCTGCATACGGGTGACAAAGGGGGCTTTGATGCTCTGTTGAGTGGACTGCTGACGCTGGATAAAAAGGACGAGGCATAAAAAAATAGCGCAGCTTTTCACAAGCCGCACTATTTAATCTATCAGGATTTGTAAATCCAGTTAGCCCATCATCTTTTTCAAGATGCCCATCAGCAGACCACCAGCAGCACCGCCGCCAAGTCCAGCCAGGCCACCGCCAATAATAGCTTCTAGTCCGCCGCCACCAACGAGACCACCAACAATCGGACCCATGGTTGGGCCAAGGAAATAAGAAGCGATGGCACCGGCAATAATGCCAACCATCGAACTGGACCCACGCCCCATGCCGGCGTTACGGAACATTGCTCCCGTAACATTACCACCCAAAAGCCCCCCGGCGCCTCCGGCGAGCAATGGACCAGCCATTGCAATAATTTGTTCAAGCATTTGTTTCTCCCTCTCTTTTTAGTATCTTTATGTTCGCACACCAATGCCAGCGTACCGGTCAAGATAACATAAATGTGATCGAGAAATAAGATTATTCAAATTATACCATTTATCCAAAAACGGATTAATGAATTAGCCACGCCGCGAAAGCTTGCTCTTGAGGGCACCAATGCTAAAGACGCCGATCAGGGCTGCGGTCGTGAAATAGATGATCATGCCGGCAAACACCATGCCCGCCAGCGCACCCGCTTGTATCAAAAAGGGCTGGCTCCGCGCCAGATAGGGAGCCAGAAAGGGAAGCATCAAAACAAGAGACGCACCCATGATCAAGCTGGCGACAAGAATACGTGGGATGGCCCGTCTGGCTGGCGCATCAAGGGCATAATGACCACGTTTTTTCAAGGTCATCCACAGCAGCACGGCGTTGACCCATCCAGCAATTGTGGTGGCTATAGCGATGCCAATATGGCCCAATGCCCCGAACAGCGCAAAGCTCACGACAACATTAACAAGCATGGAAATACCTGCATAAATCATCGGTGTTTTGGTATCTTCTCGGGCGAAAAAACCGGGTTGAAAAACTTTTGTCAGCACAAAAGCTGGCAGTCCAAAGGCAAAAGCCATCAACGCCATGCCAACCATTTGTGTATCATTGGCACTAAAATGGCCGCGCTCGAACAAAACCTGAATAAGCGGCAAAGGCACAACCGCCAGAGCAATCGCAGCGGGCAGCGTCAACAATAAAGAGAATTCCAGCGAGCGATTCTGGCTATCATGCGCTTCGCTTTCCTTGCCTGCGCGCAACAAGCGCGAAATATCGGGCAACAGCACCACGCCAATGGCAATCCCCACTACTCCAAGGGGTAATTGATAGAGCCGGTCGGCATAATAAAGCCAGGCCACCGCCTGATCCTGCATGGAGGCAATCAGCGTACCAATGACGATATTAATCTGCACGATACCGCCAGAAATAACCCCAGGAATACCGAGCCTGAACAAACGCCTGACACCAGGTGTGAGGCGTGGCATCGCCAGCTTCAAGGCCATGCCAATGCGCTTGGCGGCCACCATGACCGCCAGCAATTGCAACAGTCCCGCAACCGATACTGCCCAGGCCAGCACCACCCCGGCTTCGCGGGTATTACCAAGGCTCATATACGACATCCCCGCCAGCACAGCGATGAACACCACATTGAGAATAACCGGCGCAGCGGCGGCGGCGGCAAATTTATGAAAAGCGTTCAATATGCCCGAAAACAGTGCCAGCAAAGACACGAACAACAAATAGGGCATGGTTATGCGCGTCAACAAAACGGCGAGATCGAACTTTTCTTTATCGGCAGCAAAGCCCGCCGCCAATCCATACATCAGCCAAGGCATGAATATTTCGGCAATCGCGGTGACCACCAGCAATGCAAAAATAAGTACCGCCATGGCTTCTTGCGCAAATTTTTTCGCCTCGGCCTTGCCCTCCCCTTCCAGGCGCTTGGCAAACAGCGGAATAAAGGCCGAGTTGAATGCCCCTTCTGCGAACAGGCGACGAAACAGGTTGGGAAAACGAAAGGCCACCACAAAGGCTTCAGCGACAGGGCCGGTGCCTAGCACCATGGCGATCATGATATCACGGACGAAGCCAAGAACACGGCTGGCCAGCGTAAAGCCGCCAACTGTTGCAAAGGATTTAAAAAGTTTCATGGCGTGAAGATGTAAGCGGATGAACGAAGGCTGGCAAGAAATATTGCCGATAGGGGGACGTTTGGGGATGGAAAATCATTTTTTGCGGCTGAAATCTTTTGCTTATTCGCAATGGCGGTCATTTGATGAAGAGCAATTGGAAACAAGTAGGATGTCAATAGCGCAGCATATTGCACCGTCTTTTGTCCCTAAAAGCTTTCTTTTTGTTGCATGATATTGACCCACAAATTTATCGAGGATCGATCTTGAGCGGTAATTCTCTTTACCGCTCAAAACACTCACGCAATATCAACACCTGGCGAAAAACTGATGTAAAATATTGAGTTTGAGATCAGGTTACTCGCGCAGCGCGATCAACCGGCTTTTTTTCGCGCCGGTTCGGCATTGGTGTCTTCAAACTGGATACCGGCGCGATCGCCTGCGACCCATCTCGTGACACCATCTCTTGGCCCATCATTACCGACAGAAATACTGACCTCCTGGCCAGGTTGCAAACTTGCGCCCCGAATGCCAACGCCGCCTTTAGACATATCTTCTATGGTGATTTCCTGACCTGCCACGGTGCCACTATCAAGTTTGGCACTCATCCTCGTGGTCAGCCGGTCAAATTGGCGTTGGTTCTCAGCTTCTTGCTCCGCATCAAGGGACTCAGACAACTCCCCCAGCAAACGCACGACATCAAGGCTCGCCTCATTCATGCGGTCTACTTCGGCTATGGTTGCGTCAAAATCATTTGCAGCATGGTTGACCAGCGCCTGTTTACCGGCAGCATGGACAATCATATGTGGTTCCACCAATGCTTTATAACTGGGGTGATTGACCAATTTGCTGTTAGTCAAGGCATCATACCATTTGCCAAGGCGGCAGGAATGATGATCAGGGACTTCGTCGCTTTTCCAATCTCCGCGATCCATGACCGTATCCAGAACACGTTTCTTAAACAAAACATGATCGATTTTCGCCATCTCGCAAAGAGCTTGATCAGACCCTTCATTGAACCAGTTTTGGGCCGATGACATGAATTCGTCATTGGTGGTTTGATAGCTGTCCGCCATCTCTTCGATCAGTTCTTCATTCTGGGCTGACAGATTGGCGACATTGACAATGCTTTGCGCAATCTCGTTTGTTGCGCCTTTTTGCTCTTGTAAAATATTTGAGATATCGAGCATTTTTTCATAGACGCCGCCCACCTGACCAGAAATCTGATCCATTGTTTCGCGGGCGCTGGCGACGGCCGTTTCACCTTCGCTTACCGCGCTTTGGGACGAAATCATGGTAGAGCGTATTTTCTCCATACCAGAATTCAGCGCCGCAATCTTGCGGGCAATATCTTCGGTTGATTTCGATGTCTGACTGGCCAGGCTCTTTACTTCAGAGGCGACAACAGCAAACCCCTTGCCAGCTTCCCCCGCTCGCGCAGCTTCGATCGTGGCGTTCAGGGCCAACAGGTTGGTCTGGTCAGCAATGTCCTCAATAGCAGTCAAAATCTGGCCGATTTCGCTCGACGCTTCGCTTAAAACTTCAATGCCTTCATGGGTCTCGTGAACCGCGGTCAGCATATTTTGAATAGCTTTTGTCGCTTCATTGATCGCCGTATGGCCCTCTTGAGCGGTTTGATTGCTTTCATTGGCTTCGTTCGCGGCGCTTTCGCTGCTTACAGAAATCTGCTCGACAGAGGCCACAAGCTGTGAAGCTGCCGATGAAATGGTCTGTGACCCAAGTTTGGCTTCCTTGGCATTACCAACAAGTCTTGCAAGACGAAACGATGTAGCGTTCACTTTAACGACGGTTTCTGCCAGCGAGCGCAGGTTCTTTGTGTCAGCATCTCCCTCGTGCAAGCCAATAGCATTGATCATCGACTTTTTTTCATAGGCTGATGTGGAGATCATGATATCGATCGTCATGCGTGCGATGATCTGCTGTATATAGGCCTTCATGCGCGACGATGAGAAACGATATTTCGCAGCAACCTGCGGCAGCAACCGCATCAAGATCCAAGCATATGAAGCCATATACCAGCCTTGATCAAGACCAATGCGCTCGTGAATTTCGCCGATCTTCACGGAATTTTCCTGGAAATTTTCATCAAGACTTCCCGCAAGCATCATTTTCCAATGATTGAGCTGTGCCGATTTCAGCCCGTCAAACCGCGATTCACCACCAATAATGGATCGCAGCTCATCTACCGATAGAATATTGCGATAAAAATCATCCATCAAGGATTTGATAATTGGCTCACAGACTTTCCATAATTTCTCGTTCGGTTGGAAGTTTTTGCCGCTATCAAACAGATAGGCATCAAATTTTTCGATGAGATTTTCTTGCATGTCGTTTCCCCGGGTCCGGTTGCCGCACATGATTATTTCACAGCACAGCATCTACAAAAATACCATCCAGTGATGGTGTATCTGGTTCATGTATTTTGGGAACGCAATACGAATTTTTATTATTATTTTTTCTGACGCATCAATATTCGACTGCAAATCGCACCTGCAGAACGAAGAAAACATCATTCGCCTTTAAATAGTTCTTAGTGAGGTTTAATTAACAATTGACTACCAAAAAAACTGTTTCTTGCTTTCATCAATGATATTGGTGAAAATCTCACGCAGTCCTACATAAAACTATGTGGATCGATATCAATGGTCAATTTGAGGGAACCTTTGGGACGAGGCAATGGCTCCAGCCACTGCTTGACATAGGCTTGAATATCCACTTCACGCTGCGCTTTGATCAACAAGCGAAAACGAGCCCGGCCCCGGATCATGAATATGGGTGCCTCGGCTGGACCAAGCACTCGCAATTTACTCGAACGCGGCGCACGCGCTGCCAGCATGCGGGCATAGTTGGCCGCTTGCGAAGTCTGGTTCGATGAGACAATGAGTGCTGCCAGTCTTCCATAGGGAGGCAGCGCCCCTTTCTCGCGGGCCTCTCCTTCTTGTTGTAAAAACTGGTCACGGTCCCCAGATACCATCGCCAGCATAACGGGATGCTCTGGCATATAAGTCTGGATCAGTCCCCGCCCGGCAATCGAGGCGCGGCCAGCGCGACCTGTCACCTGCTGTAATAGCTGATAGGTACGCTCTCCTGCGCGCGGATCTCCGTGGGCGAGGCCAAGATCCCCATCCACCACACCAACCAGCGCAAGCCCTGGAAAATGATGACCCTTTGCAACTAATTGCGTGCCAATAATAATGTCGATCTCGCGATTGGCGATCTTGTCGAGCAACACTCGCATCTCTTCAATATCGGGAATAAGATCACTGGATAAAATCGCCGTGCGGGCATCTGGAAAACGCTCGACTACTTCTTCTGCAACCCGCTCAACGCCAGGGCCGCAAGCCACCAGACTGTCTTTTTCATCGCAAGAGGGGCAAATGCGCGGCACAGGGTTGCTATAGCCACAATGATGACAAGTCAGCTTGTTGTGAAAACGGTGCTCCACCAGCCAGGCGGAGCAATCAGGACATTCAAAGCGATGGCCGCAGGTGCGGCACAAGGTGAGCGGCGCATAGCCCCGGCGATTGAGAAATAACAGGCTTTGCTGGCCGCGCTCGAACACCTCTTGCATTTCAGCAACGAGCTTTGGAGAAATCCATTTGCCACGCTCTGGTGGATCGGCACGCAGATCAATCGAAACGATATCGGGCAGTTTGGCCCCCGCATAGCGCTGCGTCAGTTTCAGATGGCGATAGCGCCCGTTCACCGCATTGACATGGCTCTCAATACTGGGTGTTGCCGAACTTAGCACCACAGGTATTTTCCCCAGCATGGCACGTACCACCGCCATGTCGCGGCCATGATAAATCAGCTGGCTTTCTTGCTTGTAGGCTGGTTCGTGCTCCTCATCGACAATGATCACACCAAGATCCTTGAAGGGCAAAAACAGGGAAGATCGCGCCCCGATGACAGCACGAATATCCCCCGTCGCCACTCCTCGCCAGACACGGCCACGCTGAACGGGAGATATCTGCGAATGCCAGCCCGCCGGTTGCACGCCAAAGCGCTCAAAAAAGCGTTTTAAAAACTGATTGGTCAGCGCAATTTCTGGTAGCATGAACAAGCTTTGACGGCCTTCGCGCAATGCCTGGGCAATGGCTTCAAAGGCCACCTCGGTTTTACCAGCCCCCGTGACGCCATCAAGTAACAAGGTCTCAAATTTATGTGCCGCAACCGCTTCGTGCAGGCTTGCAGCGGCGCTTTCTTGTTGCTCATTCAAGGTTGGGACTGCAAAATCTGGATCGGGCAACAACACTGTTTCACTGGTCATCAGCTCAGCCACCAAAATACCCGATTTCATCAAGCCATTGACGACCGCAGCACTGACATCGGCCGCCTGCGCCAGCTCGCTCTTGCTCCAGACGCGGTCTCCCGCGACCTGCAGCACTTTTTGCCGCGCAGACGTCACCTTGTTGGGGATCGCAGGCCCAAGCCGTACCCCCATTTTGGGCTTGACGGGAGTGAATGCCGCCTTGGCACTCATAACTGAACGCAATACCATGCCGCGCGGGGCCATTGTGTATTGAGCAACCCAGTCGATGAATTGGCGCGATACCTGCGGCATGGGCGGCACGTCGAGGCGATCAATGATGGTTTTAAGACGAGAAGGGTCAACGCGCTTGCCCGAACCGCCCACCGCTTGATCAAGCACCACACCAAGCCGCTCTTTACTCCCCAAGGGGACGCGCACAATATCACCTGGCGCAATCTGCAAACCATCAGGCACCAGATAGTCATAAGACATATCAATAGCCAGCGGCAAAAGAACGGGAGCGGTTGTCGGCATGAGGTAATCGTTGGCCTGTTAGCGAAATTTGAAGAATCAAGGAGCAGACTACTCGCAAAACGAGATTTGTTTAACCGTTTAATTTGACATTGAGACTTACCTTAAAAGGAACGCACATCTAATGAACCCCGACGTTCTTGCCATACCTGTATCACGCCAGATCAGCGATCAAATCCAGCTCTTTTTACGTCATCTGGATGCAGAGCGCGGTCTGGCAGGCAAAACGCTTGAGGCCTATGAGCGCGATCTGTGCCAGTTCATGGCGTTTCTTTCCAGCTATCAAGGGCAAAGCGTCACGATTGATATGCTCGAAGCCATTGATGTGCGTGGTTTTCGCAGCTTTTTGGCGCGCCGCCGTGCGCAAGGTACCTCCAGCCGCTCACTGGCCCGCTCCCTCTCGGCGTTGCGCAGTTTCTTCCGCTTTCTCAATCGCCAAAAGATTATTGAAAATCAAGCGGTGCTGGCCGTCCAGATGCCTAAAATCCCTCACAGCGTCCCCAAGCCCTTGAGCGAGTTGAAAGCTGGAGATGTGATGAGCGGCGCCGATCTCGTGCAGCGCGAAGGCGCTGATCCCTGGGTGCTGGCTCGCGATAGCGCCGTACTCTTATTGCTATATGGCTCAGGCCTGCGCATATCTGAAGCTCTCAATCTCAATGTTGCAGATGCCCCAACTCTCACCAAAGACGTTCTACGCATCAAGGGCAAAGGCGGCAAAGAGCGCATTGTGCCGGTGCTCCCCGTGGCCATCAAGGCCATCGCCGATTATCTTTTCCTTTGTCCCTATGGCAATGAGGGAGATGACCCCTTGTTTCTTGGCGAAAAAGGCAAACGCCTTTCGCCGCGCATCATCCAGCTGCTCATGCAGCGCCTGCGCGGCGCTCTGGGCCTTGCCGACACAGCCACGCCGCATGCTCTGCGCCACAGCTTCGCCACGCATCTACTCGGCAATGGCGGCGATCTGCGCGAAATCCAGGAACTGCTCGGCCACGCCAATCTCTCCACCACCCAGATCTACACCGAAGTCGATCAAAAACATCTGCTAAAGACCTATCAAGGCGCACATCCTAGAGCTTGATATATCTCACGGCTATTCGTGCTGCGCACGGCCTGCATTTTCGTTGCCCTACCGCTTCGCTATTTGAGGGCTGAGGGCGCGCAACAACGCGGCGCGTGGTCACGCTTGCAGATGAGTACATCGGGGAGTTTAATATATCTCACGGCTATTCGCGCTAACGCACGGCCTCCGATAGGCGCGCTATTGCGCGGCGGCCAGTCGGCCTTGCCGATGAGTACATCGGTTATTCATTATTATGGAAAAGTCATGGCATGGGAAAAAGAATTCCGACCAACGGGAGGCAAGCGTGACCACGCGCCGGGCGTTGCCCGCCCCATCGGAGGCCGCGCGATAGCGCGAATAGCCGTGAGATAGATTACTGCCTGACTTCAACCACTTTGCCCCGTAGTTTAATGACGGCTTTCTCATCCCCCTTGACCGCGACACTGGACAGTTGCGCATCCAGACTATTCAAGACGCGCTGCTGCCTGCTTGGCCCCATGGCACGCATCGCACGCACGGCACGAACCTTGGTTTTCTTTGTCAAAGAAGCCGTCTCGATACTCTTTACGGCATCATTATATTTTGCGCACAGATAAAATTTGTCCTGCGGGATCGAGGGCACCGGAATCGAAGAAACCGAGATCACCGGCACTCTTGTTTCCAGTTTATTTGAGAAATAGTTTTTGCCCTTGAGGTTCAACATGGATATGAGCCCCGAGCCGCTTTGCTCACGCAGCTGATAGGCTTTCTTATAGATCATGGAAACACTCGCCGCGGTGATATAAAAGAGTTGATCGCTATTGGCACCAAAGTCACCAAACGGGGCGTTGCAAGCCACCATATTCGATCCACTATTACCAATAACGGTGGCGATGCTGCGAATAGTCAGCTCTGTCAAATCATCTTTTTGCATATGCAATTCAAGAAACGCGGGTACTTTGGCGCCCGTGCCAAATTTACGGTCGACAATCGCCCTGAATATGATGACATCCTTGATACCAACCGTCTTATTGGCTTCAACAAATGTTGGACCGAGCAGTTGTAACTGGCCGCTTTTCTTATCGATATAGAAATAATTTCCCACCAGGCTTTCTATGCTTTTGGAAAAGTTTGTGACATCGCTGGGGCTCAAAAATGCGCCGCTCTCCATGAAGCTTTGCAAAGCCTTGATCGACGCGCTTTTACCTTGCGTGACCGACTTGCCATTTTTGATCTTGCTCGGCAAGGGCGTGACAAAAGCATTATTGAGCCAACTATCATTGTCAAACTGAGCTGATGCCTGCCCGGATTGATATGAAATCATCAATAATAGCGAAAACCCAAAAACCGCGAAACTTTTGATCATACCCAGCATTGCTAGCTCCCTCGCAAAAATTACAGAGTGTTATTTCTCTACAAATGATGAGGGAATTGCGATAGAATTTCAATAGAAAAGAAGTTCTTATAATGGTGGTACAAACATGACTTATGAGGAGTTCAATCAATTTTGCGAGGCACTGATATCCACCACCCATGTCATCCAGTGGGGCGGCTCGCATGTCTGGAAAGTCGGTGGCAAGGTCTTTGCGATTGGCGGATGGGCCGATGACCAGCCCGCCTACACGTTCAAGACATCAGAGCTGTCTTTTGAGATATTAAAGGAGCAAAAGGGCCTGCGCCCGGCCCCCTATCTCGCCTCCCGAGGCTTTAAATGGATACAGGACTACGCACAGCCTGGATTGAGCGACGAGGATCTAAAAATATACATCAGCCGCTCCCATGAGCTTGTGGGAGCCGGGCTAAGCAAGAAAAAACAGCGCGAGCTGGGTCTTTTGGACTAGCCCGCCATCTCTGCCCGCGTACGCAGACAGCTCTCAATGATGTTGCGCAACTCATCTCTGGCAAATGGTTTGGCGAGATAGGCATTCATGCCCACCGCATAACATTCGGATTTGACCTCATCAAAGGCATTTGCGGTGAGCGCGATAATCGGCACCGGGTTAAGGAACAGCCCACAATATTCTTCATAAGCACGGATTTCCTGGGTGGCTCTAATACCATCCATATGTGGCATGTGGATATCCATCAACACGACATCAAATTGATGATCGCTATCGGCATTTTTAATCGCCGTCAATGCCAGCTGTCCATCTGTTACATGGGTCACATCATAGCCCATATGTTCGAGCAGACGACAACCCAGCAGTGCATTGATCTCATTGTCTTCGGCCAGTAAAATACGGGCTTTTTGTGTGGAAGAGTTGACCTTCGAGCGCGGCTCCTTTGCAATGGAAACCGGATCCGCGGCGATCCGCTCTTCGACCTGTTCGTCACTTGCCAGGTCAACGGTGTTGGGGGCAAGGCACTGGAGAGAAAGGGTTTTTGGCGCAAAGTCACTTTGATGCGGCTCTGGATAAGGCACAATCGGGCTGGCTCGCAGTGTATCCAGCTGTCGCAATAAAGATATATGGCGAACCGGGCGCGTGACATAGTTATCATAACCCTTGTGGCGCAAGGATTCAAAGTCATGACGATCAGTGGCTTCGATCAACATCAATCCCTTGACCGGGCGACCGGCATGCAGCTCGACCATGCGAGCAAGCTTTTGCGCGAAGTCTGACGCTTCAACAGCATCGCATATCAGCACATCAAAACCATCGCCAATGCCATCTTCCAGCATTTCGTAAGCCATGAGCCGATCCAGAACGACCACGTCAACGCCATGGCTTTTCAGCATCTTGCCGATAAACTGTCCCTCAAGTTCATGATCGCAAGCAATCAAAGCCCGTTTGACATGGCTCGGAGATACAAGTTGCTCACGCAAGGAAACAGCCCCTTTGGCATTTTCAAGCGCCATATCGACCGTGAATACAGATCCTTTGGCACGCACACTATTAACACTGATTTCGCCGCCCATTTTTTCCACCAGACGTCGTGTAATAGCCAGCCCAAGTCCCGTGCCGCCATTGCGCCGGGCATTGGAGCTATCAACTTGCTCAAATTCGACAAATATTCGTTCCATATCGGTTTTAGACAGGCCGATGCCGGTATCAGAAACACAAAAGCGCAACAGCTCACCTTTTTTACCAGCAGAGCTGATCTCAAGAGTGACGCCACCCCGATCCGTAAACTTGATGGCATTGCCAACCAGGTTCAGCAAGATCTGACGCATGCGCATTTCATCGCCGATCACCAGATCACTCAGATCTGGCGAGACAAAGCAGCCAAGTGACAGATTTTTTTCAAACGCCCGTGGGGCCATCAGCTCGACAACGCCCTGAGCAAATTCAGTAATATTATAGGGCTTTTGAACCATCTCGAATTTGCCAGCCTCGATCTTCGAGAAATCTAGAATTTCGTCAATCAAGGAGAGCAGGGTCGTGGCGGATTTATTGATGGCATGACAATAAGTCCGTTGTTCCGGGCTCAGTTTGCTTTCGGTCAACAGATCGGTCATGCCCATAATGCCGTTCATGGGAGTTCTGATTTCATGGCTCATTGTCGCCAGAAAACGGGTCTTGGCGTGATTGGCATGCTCTGCCAGCTCGCGCGCTTCTTGCAATTCGCTCGCCGTCTTTTTCTCGTCGGTAATATCGCGACCCACGGTATGAACTTCGCGCAACTCGCCGTCATCATCGCGGATAGCAACATCTTCAAAACTGAACCAGCGTGGCCCAAGTTCGGTACTCAGCTGCTGCTCATATTGATAGCGCTCGGATTTGCCGAACTGGCCAAACGGTACGGCTTTGCTTCCCAGCAGATATTCTGGCTCAAACAAGGCCCCAATGGTGGTGTTTTGGTCCGCGCCAAAGGTCGCGCAAAAGGCATCATTGATAAAACTGATGCGACCAGTGCGGTCACGGCGCATGATAATATCCAGCTGATTGTCCAACAGATCACGATAGCGCAACTCACTATCACGCATCTCCCATTGCACATCGCGCAAAGACTCGATGCCCTCATCGAGCTGTCTCGTCAGATGGTCTATTTTGCGTGAAGTCGTATCACCTATATTCATTTGCTCGCATAGTTTGCGGCGCTCGGAAACCAAAAAGGCAACCCCAAGGGTAGCAAACACCATCCCGGCCAAGCCAAATACGGTGGTCACGGGAAGCTGCAATATATGGATAAGGCTGGACCCTGAGGCCATCAACAGACCTGCGGTGACCAGCAGGGCACCGGGACTGCCGATGGAAAGACTGCCTGGCGCGCGAGATCCAAGGCCATTCGCTTGAGAAGCCTGCTCAATAGATGCCGGCTTTTCCAAACCAAATTTTGTATTTTTTGTTTCTTTTTCGATCAATTGCGATCTTAATGCAGACCGCTCCCGTGAACCGCGAGAAGCGTTCATCCCGACAAAAGCCATATCATACCCAACTACTTACTACTCAACACACGCACCCTTGCGCCTTACAACTAAACTCCCCGTAGCTTACCCAAAAAGATTTGAGAACAGATTACTAAGATGATGAAAAAGATAGTATTTTAAGGGTTTGGAGAGAAACGTAAATACATGGTTAGCAAATGGTAAACCAGTTTCTCTTGCGAACCTGCGCGTTTACAAGCAAGACTTGTTACACAAGGAACCAGTGATATGGCGCAAAAAATTCGCGGGGAAGAGCCACCTGACATCTCAAAAGCCCACTCGAGCCGCCATGAGATGTCTCACGCTACACAAGGGATATTACTGGCAATTGCGGGGGCCTGCTTGTTTTCCACCAAGCCGATCATTATCAAGTTCACCTATGCCTATCACATCGACCCTGTGACACTGATGACGCTGCGCATGGCATTCTCGCTGCCTTTCTACGTTTTGTTTGCCTTGCTGGCCTATCGTGAGCGCAAACGAAGCAAAACACCAACAGATCTGTCCCGCACAATCCTCATCCAGACGGCCTTGATCGGCATGCTTGGATATTATATTGCCAGCTATCTCGATCTTGAAGGGTTGACCCGAATAACTGCACAATTCGAGCGCTTGATCCTGTTCACCTATCCAACCTTCGTGATCTTGCTGGGCGCCTTGTTTTTCAAGCACAAAGTAACCGTTCCAATATTGTTGGCTCTGGGTGTGACTTACGCGGGTCTGGCCATTATATTCGGGCAGGATTTGCAATTATTTGGCGAGGAAGTCATCACGGGGGCAGCTTTCGTGTTGGGAGCGGCGGTGACATTTGCGGGCTATATCTTATTCTCGCAATTTGGTATCAAAAAGCTTGGCGCCCGGCTGTTCACCTGCTTTGCCATGATCGCCGCCAGCATTGCCATCCTTGCTCATTTTTCCGCGACCCATTCTTTGCAGATGCTGATCCAGCCCCAAGAGGTTTACGCACTGACATTCTTGATCGCGGTCATCTCAACGGTCCTCCCTTCCTTCATGATTGCTGCCGCAATCGAAAGAATAGGGCCTGGACCAACATCACTTTTTTCAGCAATCGGACCAGTATTCACAACCTTTCTGGGCATTGTTTTACTAAGCGAAACCTTCACTCCCTTGCACTTTACAGGCATGGTGCTGGTGCTAGCAGGGGCGCTGATCCTGTCGCAAAAAAGACGCAGAATTTAACGTCTTGCAAACCCGTTTGCAGCACAGTCAAACCCAGCCACAATTCGGACGTAAAATCGCGGTCTCGTCCCCTTGAAGTTTTGGCTGGGGAGCTCATTTTAGTGTTCTGGAAAGATACAGGACAGGTATAAAGTCCTCATCCAGCGAAAGCGGTAGGACAGGTACAGAGTCTTCTTATCGCGCAAGCGGTAGGACAAAGAAAAAGTCCTTGAATTGTAAAGCGTTGGGACATTTTGGGAAACAAGGAAATTCTCATGAAATTCGTTCGAACAATCGTCGTCCTCCTCGCCTTGGCCATTACCGTGTTGTTTGCATGGCAGGCCAATTCTCCAGCCTTTGCCAAAGGCCCGTCTTCTCTGGCAACGAGTGTCCCCAGCTGCCAGGGCACTAATCTGCTTGAGCAGATGCGAACAAAAGATACAGCAGCCTATCAAGCCTTGATCAAGCGAGAAAACGCAGTCCCCAATGGCAAGGGCCTTTTGTGGAAGATCGAGCGCAATGGCACCCCTGCCTCTTATCTATATGGCACCATGCACGTCTCGGACACACGCCTCACCACGTTACCCGGCCCGGTCATGGATGCCCTTAAGGGGGCAAGCACCGTTGCTCTGGAATTGGATGAAATCGCTGACGATCAAAAAATGCAACGAGAAGTCATCAAGAATATTGGCCTGATCGCGTTTACGGATGGGCGCACCCTTGAAACCGTGCTCTCTAAAAAACAACTGGTCCGCCTGAAAAACACCCTCAAAAAATATAATATGCCCTATGCCGCCTCGCGCAGTATGAAACCCTGGTTCGTGATGCTTAGCCTGGCTCTGCCCCTGTGCGAGATCAAACGCCAAAAAGCCGGTTTAAAAGCCGTTGATGCGATTATTGCCAAAACCGCTCAAAAAGCCGGAGCGAGGCTAGTTGGCCTTGAAACAGTGCGCGAGCAGTTTTCCGCCTTTGATCGCATGTCAATTGACGAACAGAAGCAATTCTTGATGAATTCTCTTCGCATGATGGACTTGCTCGATGATCAGATCGAAACCATGGCGCAACTCTATTTGCAAAGACGTACAGCCGCCCTCTGGGAGTTCGCCATATATCTCACCAAAAAATCGGCCAGAGCACAAGGCGCTGGGGCCACGCAAATACAAAAGGAACTGGCGGCGCTCAAAAAATTCGAAAGTGAGCTGGTGATCAAGCGTAACAAGGTGATGGCCAGGCGCGCCCTGCCATTGCTCAAAAAGGGCAATGTGTTCATCGCCGTTGGGGCCTTGCATCTGCCAGGCAATACCGGTCTCGTGAGACTGTTGCAAAAGGCCGGATACAAGGTATCCGCCGTGTATTAGATCTTCAATATACGAGCGAGTAAATTCAAACTCTATAAATGCCGCTCAATGAAACGGGCAATGAGATCGAACGCGCCCTTTGAATAAAGATCACTATGACCAGCGTCTTGAAGCCAGACCGCTTCTTTTGGTTGGCTGGCTACTGCAAACAGTTTTTTGGCGTGGCGAATAGGGATCACCTCATCAAGTTCCCCATGCACCATAAATACCGGCGCACTGACCTGTCCGATCAGCTTGTCGCTTTCATAGCGATCCTTCATGAACCATCGTACTGGCATCCACCAGTATTTCGAAGCGGCCATATCAACAATCGCGCTATAGGGCGCTTCCAGAATAACCGCACCGGGCTGATGATTGAGCGCGGTGGCGACCGCAATACCGGTGCCAAGGCTCTCGCCATACAGTACAATATCACTTTCAGAAACGCCCCTGGACTGCAACCAGTGATAAAAATACAGGGCATCCATCTTGATAGGAAACTCGGCGGGTGTGCCAGAACTCCCCGAATAGCCTCGATAGGTCGTGATCAAAACGCCATAGCCTTGCTGGCGCAGGAAATCCAGCCGATCTGCCCTTGTGGCCAGTGATCCACCATTGCCATGAAAATACAAGATGGTCGGACGCCCTTTTGGCGCCGGGGCATACCAGGCCAGCAAGCGATTGGTATATTTGGTTTTGACCACCACTTCCTCGACCCCTTCAAGGCCAGCTTCTTGAGGAGTCTGGTAGTCGCTTGCAGGAAAATATAACAGCCGTCTTTGCATCAAATACAAATATGCTGCCAACAACATGTAGAAGCCGACGATAAATAGTAAGATTGGTCCCGCTCGCATGTAGTTCATGGCCTTATCTGCTGGAAATTAAGCATCTCACTGCCAGAATATGCCGGGATCTAGCCCAAACCAAAGCAAAAAATAAATGAAGGTTGAAAGCCGATCCAATCAGCTATTAAATGTGCGCTGTGATCGAGCGGCTCCCGAACGAGTATTGCTTGCCAGTTTTACGACCTGCTGGCTGTTGGAGGCCATAGTTTCGCGGGCTCGCACACCAAAATTTCCGGCGCTTTTCACGTGATTTTCAACGAACTGGCGGACCCTTGGCCAGGCTCCAGCCTGGAACAGACCAAAATGTCCAGCACCACGCACCCGCAAAAATTCTTTTGTGCCGGTGGCCGCCTCAAATAACCATCGCCCAAAGGCAATCGGGATCACCTCATCTCCAAGAGAATGAATGATCAGCAAAGGAGCTGTCACTTGTTTGATGTGCTCTATTGAGTTGAACCTGTCCTTCAAAAAGCTATAGGCTGGGATAACTCTGATCCGATAGCGCACCAGATCGCGCAGGTTGGTATAAGGGGCTTCGAGAACAAGAGCGCCAATTGAGCAGCGCGCCGCCACTTGCACCGCAACGCCTGTTCCCAGACTTTCGCCATAGACAATAATATCATCGCCTGGCACGCCGGCATGTTGCAATTTCTCATGGGCAAGTAGCGCATCATTGACATTATTTTGTTCACAAGGGCGACCCGTCGAGATGCCATAGCCACGAAAACTTGGCATCATCAGCCCGTACCCATCGTGCAAAAATCGGCTGACGCGCTCCAACCGGTTGGAAAGATTGCAATTATTGCCATGCAAATAAAGAATAGTTGGCATACCCTGCTGTGGTTCAATCTGCCAGGTCAAGATCTGTTCACCGTCCGGCGTGTTTAACCACACCTCATGAACACCTTTTAAATGCAGGCTGGCGGGAGGTCGATAGGAGCGTTTGGCCGGGCGATATATAAAATTTCGCTGGAAGATATAGGCTGCCACGCCGAGCGTATAGGTGATGATAAATACATAAAAGGCCCATAGCCACAGGCAGGCCATAACCCCACCAAGCAATACCACAATCCTGACCAATGTTAAAATTAACTTGTTGGAGCCTAATTTTGTTACCCGCACAACGCCCCTCCAGACCTATTCAACAAACTGATTTGGCTCCTGGTCTGGCGATCGCAAACCATCGGCTAGCCATTTTTGAATTTGCAAACCAACAATTTCTTAAATAGAGATCCGCAATAACAATGCCACTTCCCCTCACAAAGTGTATATTCAGCTCTGCCAGGTCATTATTTCAAAACCACTGATGAATGAAGGAGCTGCTCCCCATTTTCACCAATGGGGCCTGAGTAAATTACAATCAATGAGAGAATAATACAAGTTTTTGATATAATACAAGAGACGTAGACGCCGCAAAGCTTACACCAGCAATCGTTACTTTTCTTGTTTTATATCAGTTAGATATCCTGGTAACCGGGAGTTTTTGAAAGGAATGGTTAAAAATGGGTGAACTATTGGTGCATCAGTTTAGATGTCGCGCGGACAATTTTGGTCTGCTGCTTTATGATCCAGTTGCAAAGCTGTGCGCGAGTATCGATACCCCTGATGGCGAGACGATATGGCACGAACTAGACACCAAGGGTAGGCAACTGACCCATATTTTCAACACGCATCATCACTATGATCACGTGCCCGGCAATGAAATGCTGAAGGAGCGTACGGGATGCACGATTGTCGGCTCAAAAAACGATGCCAAACGTATTCCGGGCATTGACGAACTGATGGAGGATGGGGACATTTATGAGTTCGGGGCAAACAAAATCACTATGCTCGAAACCCCTGGCCATACACTCGGGTCCGTCTGCTATTTTGTCGAGCCTGATAAAATTCTATTCACTGGTGACACCCTGTTTTCCATGGGGTGCGGTCGCCTGTTTGAAGGGTCGGCGGAATTGATGTGGCAATCCATGCAAAAAATCCGCGCCCTGCCAGATGATACACAAATCTATTGTGGTCATGAATATACGCTGTCAAATGCCGAGTTTGCCCTTGAAGTCGAGCCAGATAATCTGGCGCTGCAGCAACGAGCGGAAGAAGTGAGATCATTGCGCCGCGCTCGCAAAGACACGCTACCCGTCAGCCTTGCCACCGAAAAAGCCACAAACCCGTTTTTGCGATCAGACAGTAGGGAAATTCAAAAGAAGTTTGGGCTGGAAGGGCAAGCCGAAATAAAAACCTTTTCAGCCACCAGAGCCTTGAAAGACCAATTCTAGCATCTATTGATGCTAGGTGATCGCGGCGACGACTTTTGCGGCGATGCCATTAAACAAGGTCTTCACGGAGCTGCCCATGTGGGTAAAGCCGACAATGATCGCAACAGAAATACCCGTGGCGATCAGAGCATATTCGATGGCGGTCGCGCCGCTTTCATCGCAGGCGAAAGCGCGAAGAACGTCTTCAGTTTTTAATCGAAAACTGGTCATCTGCCCGGACACCTCATCCCTTCACTTCATCACAACAAATCAAACAACATGGCAACCAGCGGTTCATCGGCTGGCGGCATCTCATAGGAACGCAGCTCATTGAGGCGGACCCAAGCCAGTTTTTGACCCTCAAGGGGTGTCACAACACCTTCCCATCGCCGTGCCACATATAGCGGCATCAATAGATGAACATCCTCATAGGCATGGCTGGCAAAGGTCAATGGGGCAAGACAGGCGGCTTTTGCCGTGATCCCCAGCTCTTCTTGCAATTCCCGAATGATACAGGCTTCGGGGGTTTCCCCCAGCTCCAGCTTGCCGCCCGGAAATTCCCATAAACCAGCCATTGACCTCCCTTTGGGGCGCTGCGCCAACAAGACTTTGCCGTCAGCATCAACAAGCACGCACGCCACCACTACAAGCAAAGGCACTTTAACGTTCTGACCCATCTTGCCCCCAATCTTTTAAGATGCCGATAAAATTTTGGATTAATCAAAACTAAACTTCAAACCATTGGTCTAGCTTCGGTAATCCGCGTTGATAGTGATATATTCGTGGGTCAGATCGCAGGTCCAAACCACCGCCGCACCCTCACCAATTCCAAGCGTTACCCTGATCGCAATTTCAGCGCCCTTCATATATTGCGCGCCCAGTTCCTCACGGTAATCGGGGGCAACTTCTCCATCTTTGGCAACTTCGATATCACCAAACCAAATACCCAACCGATCACGGTCCGCTTGTTCGCCCGCCTTGCCCACTGCCATGATGATGCGGCCCCAATTGGGATCTTCTCCGGCCATTGCTGTTTTAACAAGCGGCGAATTGGCGATCGATAAAGCAACCACTTTCGCAGCCACATCATGCTCTGCGCCCTCGACATGTACCGCGATAAACTTGCTGACGCCCTCCCCGTCCTTGACGATCTGATGAGCAAGATCAAGCATCAGTGCGCCCAGCGCCTCGCTAAAACCCTCAAGTCGTGGGTCATCTGCGCTATCAATGGGGGCAATCTGAGCGGTTCTCGTTGCAAACAAAAGCAAGGTATCAGAGGTCGAGGTATCACTATCAATGGTGATCGCATTAAAGCTGCCTTTGACATACTGGCTGCAAAGCGCCTGCAATATATCGGGCGCAATTGGTGCATTGGTAAAGATAAACGACAGCATGGTCGCCATATCAGGGGCGATCATCCCCGCTCCTTTGGCAAACCCGTTGATATGAATATCAACACCGTCGATCTGCAGCGTTCTGGTCGATAATTTTGCATATGTGTCGGTGGTCATGATGGCGCTGGCCGCATCATGCCAACCATCTATATCTGCTTGCGCGGCCAGATCCCCCAGTAAATGCGTAAACCGGTCTGGATCGAGCGCTTCGCCTATCACGCCGGTGGAGGCAATCATCACCTCTTGGGGCGTGCAGCCCACCGCAATGGCAGCCTGCTGCGCTGTTATTTCCACGGCGCGGCGCCCCTTGAGGCCTGTAAAGGCGTTGGCATTTCCAGAATTAACCACCAATGCGCGCGCCTTGCCGTGAGCCAGCTGCTCACGGCACCAGTCAACAGCGCTGGAGGAGGTTCTGGATTTGGTCAAGGTTCCCGCCACTACGGTTTGCGGCGACAGCACCGCCAGCATCAGATCCTTGCGCCCGCTATAGCGGATACCGGCCTCGATTGAGGCAAAACCAACCCCTTCGATCACAGGCATTTTCGCTAGAATTTCTGGTGCGAATGGTGAGGTTTTCATCCCCGAACCCTTTTCAATATGTTTTTCCAATGTCGTGCACTATGCCGACCTTGCAATAATGCGCAAGAAGTACCATTGTTTTTGCCAAAGATTAAGCGCGCAGAAATGCACTTGCAACAAAAGGCACGAAATTATGCAGACAATAGATGAGGCACAAGCGGGCGATGGAGCTGGCGATCAGAGTTATGTGATTGACAGCGACACAGAAAAATTTGTCACTGATGTCATTGAGGCGTCCAAACAGGTACCGGTCATCGTCGATTTCTGGGCGCCTTGGTGCGGCCCGTGCAAACAATTGGGCCCAGCTCTTGAAAAGGTCGTCAATGGCTATGGCGGTGCGGTGCGCATGGTCAAGGTCAATGTCGATGAGAACCAGTCGCTGGCCGGACAAATGGGTGTACAATCGATCCCTGCGGTTTTCGCATTCAAGGATGGGCAACCGGTTGATGGCTTCATGGGGGCGCTTGGCGAAAGTGAAATAAAAGCCTTTATCGACAAGCTCGGCGTTACCAAGGCCCCGGTCGACGAAGGAGTCGATATGGCAGCCTTGAGCACGGCGCTGGCAGCTGGTGATCTGCAAACTGCCGCCGAGGGTTATGTTGCGGCGCTGAAGCTGGACAAGGAAAATCTGGAAGCCATCGCCGGGCTGGCCACGGTCCATCTGGAGATGGATAACCCGCCCGAAGCTCAAAAAATACTTGATATGGCGCCAGAAGACAAAATTGATGACCCCTTGCTCAAAACCGTCAAGGCCCGCCTTGAGCTGCTGGCCAAAGCCTCTGATCTTGGCGATGCTGGCGAACTTGCCGCCAAGCTTGAAGACGATCCCAATGATCATCAATCGCGCTATGATCTAGCCCTGTCCCTCAATGCGTCGGGACAACAAGAAGCGGCGGTTCAACACCTCATTGAGATCGTCACGCGCAACAATCAATGGAATGAGAGCGCGGCCCGCGTGCAGCTGTTGCAACTGTTCGAAGCCTGGGGTCCCAACGACCCCATGACCATTGAAGGGCGGCGCCTGCTTTCCCTCGCCTTGTTTTCATAAGGCATTGTACAACACGGTAATAACGAAGGAGCGATTGTGATAACGGAGCGCTATAACAAGCTGAGTGATCTGCCTTCAAGCCTACCTGTCTTTCCTCTGCGGGGCATCGTTTTGCTGCCTCGTACCGCCCTGCCTTTCAATATTTTCGAGCCACGCTATCTGGAAATGATCGATGATGTGCTGGGAGGGGAACGCCTCATCGGCCTCATCCAGCCCGCCTCCAAGACCCGCCGATCTGATGAAACAAGTGCCGATGAACCCGATGAGGACGAACGCAGCGAATCCCCGCAAGATCGCAACTGGCCCCTGCGCAAAGCAGGATGTATTGGCCGCATCACCGGTTTTGAAGAGCAGGACAATGGCCGCATGGCTATCACCCTTACCGGCATTTGCCGCTTCGAGTTGCAAGCGGAGACCAATCTCACCAAGCCTTATCGCATCTGCGATATCAATTGTGAGCCGTATGCCAGCGACCTTGCCGGGGACGAGGACGAAGGCGAGGTCGACCGGGAAAAACTGCTTTCCTTGCTGCGTCTATATCTCAACGCCAATGACATGACGGCTGACTGGCGCTCGATCCATCGTTCCTCGACGGGCTATCTCGTCAATACTTTATGCATTCACAGCCCCTATGGACCGGAAGAAAAACAAGCCCTGCTGGAAGCCAAAACCCTAAACATCCGCGCTGAAATATTGATGGCCCTGGCAGAAATGGAAATCGCTTCAAAAAATGAGGGCGGCGGTACCTTGCAGTAAATCGAACTGCCCTTTCAATTTTTTCTGTGATACAATTGTGCAAAGGGAAGAAAATATGCCATTTTTAATCAGTATTCTGATCGTGCTTGCTGTCTTCAGTGTTGCAGCGATTTTGCTGTTCGGACTCGTTAATATGAGCCGTGATGGCTCTGTGAACCTGTCGCAAAAGCTCATGCGCTGGCGCGTTGGAATGCAGTTTGTGGCGATCCTCCTGGTTATGGTCAGTTTTTATTTCGCCACGCCTTAACAAGTTCGAGGACCCCCGTTTTCAAGGACCAACGCCAAAATGTTTATTCCCCTGCACGATGATAATCCCCTACGCTCCATTTCATTCCCCTTTGTGACCATCGGGCTGATTATCGTAAATGCCTTTATCTATATCGTCTACCAGAGCGGGCTTGTTTATAATATTGGGCATGCCGGTATCGTTGATATGGCGATCATCCCGTGCCAGTTGCTCGGCCTTGACGGGTGCGCTTCGAGCGCCGTGCAGCTGATCGGTGCCACCCCCGAAGCCATCACGCCGCTTAGCTATATGTTTTTGCATGGCGGCTGGATGCATCTTATCGGCAATATGCTGTTTTTATGGGTGTTTGGGGACAATGTCGAAGATGCCATGGGCCATTTCATGTTCCTGATTTTCTATCTGGTCTGCGGCGTGCTGGCCGGTTACGCTCACAGCCTTATGGCCCCCGCCTCCAACATTCCACTGATTGGCGCCAGTGGCGCTGTCGCTGGTGTCATTGCTGCCTATTTAATGCTGCACCCTAATGTGCTTGTCTGGGTGTTGGCCTTTGGCTTCATCTCTTTGAAACTGCGCGCGCTTTATGTGCTGGGTGCCTGGGTCGCCATACAATTTGTCAGTCTCATGAGTGCCGGGCAATCGGGTACAGCCTGGTGGGCTCATATTGGTGGCCTTGCTGCCGGTGCCATGCTGGTCCTTATTATGCGTCGCCCCAACGTAAAGCTCTTTCAATAGCAGATAGACGAATAGCCCATGAAAATCCTCGTGCCGGTCAAGCGGGTCATCGATCCCAATGTCCCCGTTCGCATTGACTTGGAAGGCAAGAACATTGTCAGCCAGAATCAACCTCACGCCCTTAATCCATTTGACGAGGTTGCCCTTGCCAAAGCCGCGATGCTGCGAGCAAACGGGGATGCAAGCGAGCTGATCGCCGTCTCGATTGGCGGTGAGAAAACAGCTGACACTCTACGTACCGCCCTGGCAATGGGCGCGGATCGAGCCATCCATATCGTGACAAACGAAGATCAAACTCTGCAACCTTTCGATATCGCTGGCATCCTCGCGCAAATATTTCGCGAGGAACAGTTTGATCTGGCTTTGATGGGCAAGCAATCTGTTGACAGTGATGCAGGTCAGACGCCGTCCTTGTTAGCCGGTTTTCTCAATCTGCCACTACTACCCGATAGTTTCAAACTAGAAATCGAGGGCGAACATGTGATCGCCAGCTTTGATCACGATCACGGTCAGACCCGCGCCCGCGCCGCCCTACCCGCCATTATCAGTTGCGAGCTGCATTTGTGCGAACCTCGACCGGTCAGCCTGCCCGCCATGATGAAAGCCCGTCAAAAACCCATTGCAAGCAGACCTTTGGCAGACATCCCAGTGACGCTCAAGCAAACCGTTTCTTTGATCAAATACAAGGAGCCAGCTGCCCGCTCAGCTTGCCAGTTTTTCGATAGCGTCCCGGAACTGGCAGAACAATTGCGAACGGATGGCTTGTTGAAATGACCACTCTCGTCCTTGCCCCATATTGTAAAAATCAATCGATTGAGCCGGTCTCAAAGCTTATAAATGCGGCCCTCAAACTGGGCGATGATGTGCATGTTCTGACAATTGGCGCCGCCGATCAGAGCCTGGCACAAGCCACCTCCAAGCTGGCCGGTGTGGCGCAAGTGCATATCCTTGCAGCCCCCCCATCTGATGTGCTTGAATTTGATGATATCGCTTGCGCCCTGCGCCCCTTGATGGGTGAGTATCAAGCCTTGATCGCCGCCAATACGGGCGCTGGCAAACATATCACTCTATTATTGGCGGCCCAATTGTCCATTGCGCCCCTGACCGGCATCAGCGCCATCTTCGACCGGCAAACTTTTGAGCGCCCGATCTATGCCGGCTCCCTCTTCGAGCAAATCTCCAGCCAGGACGACAAACTCATAGCGACTATCAGAACCGCCAATTTCAAGCCAGTTGGAGATCAGGCCGCCTGCCCTGTCAGTGAGCTGCCCCTCCCCCCCTCCAATCGACAGGTCGAAATTTTGGAGCACATCGAAACCAATGAGGAGCGTCCCGATCTTTCGCAGGCAACAATTGTCATAGCGGGGGGGCGCGGTGTTGGTTCAAAGGAAGGGTTTCGAAAACTGGAGGGCTTTGCCGACCAATTGGGTGCGGCGCTGGGAGCCTCTCGCATTGCCGTTGATATGGGATGGGCCCCCCATCATTTGCAGGTCGGTCAGACCGGTGTTCAGATCGCCCCTGATCTCTATATCGCGCTTGGCATCTCAGGCGCCGTCCAACATATTGCCGGCATCAAGGATGCGGGAAAAATTATCGCCATCAACAAAGACGTTGAAGCCCCCATATTCAAGGTCGCAGACTATGGTATAATTGGCGATCTCCATACTCTATTGCCGCAATTGCAAAAAGCCCTTGCCGATGAGCAATCATAGGCCGATAAACCACTTTGAAAAACAATGCTTCAATCGCATCAAAAATTGGAGTAATTCTTAAAGTCGAAACTGTTTTAAAATTTGCGTGGGTCAGGTCAAAAATCGTTTGGAGAAAAGACGATGGAAATCAAAAAAGTCGGGATCGTTGGAGCAGGGCAGATGGGCAAGGGCATTGCCCATGTCATAGCGCTGGCCGGATATGATGTCTTGATCCATGATGCCTCATCTGACGCATTAAAAGATGCGCTTGCGTCCATCGAGCACAATATGGCCTATCAGGTCAAAAAAGACATCATCACCGCTGACGCACAAAAATCAGCCCTCGCGAAAATCACGACCAGTAATGATCTGGATCATTTTGCCGATCATGATCTCGTCATTGAAGCGATCATTGAAAATGAGCAAGCCAAAAACGAGCTGTTTGAAAAGCTGGCAAAAGTGATGAAACCCGAAGCCATCATGGCCACCAACACGTCCAGCATATCGATCACCCGTCTGGCGGCAAGTTCTGGTCGTCCCGAACAGTTTCTTGGCATGCATTTCATGAACCCGGTCCCTCGCATGGAGCTGGTGGAGCTTATTCGCGGCATTGCCACCGAAGACCCTACCTTCAACGCCTCGCGCAAATTCGTCAAAAGCCTTGGTAAGGTGATTGCCATTTCCGAAGATTTTCCCGCCTT
>JAJRQA010000182.1 GCA_024280475.1 Alphaproteobacteria bacterium | reverse complement strand
CCCAATATGGCCATCGGCGGCATCCCACCAGCAGCAAAGCTGGCGAACGCCGCATGATAAGTCAGGTTCTACCAATAACCCCCGTTTAAAATGGGGGGATTACCTCATAATCGATATAATATTGCAGGCTTTGTGGAATTTCGCCGTAAAGGCCGTCATCGACAAATTGCTCGGCAAGGTCGCTCATGCTGTCGAGCTCGTAAATATCGACTTCGAAATTATCAGGATGGTCGGAAGCTGGATCGAAAGAGTAACCGCACTCGCCAACAGCGATGATGAAGATCTGTTTTTGATGTTCGTCCCATTCATCACTGGCATCGAAAAAGGCTGAAAGCTGACCTTGATGTAAAGACCAGGCGGAAGCCAGAGAGCAATCGATCTCATCGCCATCGATGAACTGAATTTCAAATTCCTCGACTTGCTGGCCATAGTCATTTTTGAGGGCTGTAGATTTCTTCACATATTCATCATAGCTCTCAAAATAGAAGCCTTGTGCGGCGATGTCGTAGGGCTGTGCAAATAATGTTGTCATTGATTTCTCTCCTTCTTTGTTTTCCTAAAAGATGCAAACGAAGAAGGCCGGGTGCATAAGCCAGATGGTCACCGCCAGCTTTTGGGCTGGCGGGAAACGGCCAACACGGCTCATGAAATGAGGTGGGGCGGGCAGGCCGTTGACCAGATGGCGCGACCGGCCATAGATTTGCGAATTGATTGAAGGAAAACGGGAGGGGAGAATAGATCAGGGCAATTATGCAATACGCTTGAATGTAACTTCAAACGGCAAGGTATTTTATCAAAGATATAGAGTTTTTGTGACTGGCTTGATAATCACCAAAATGATGGCCATTGAACTTGTTGCGGGATGAGAGGTTATTCCTGTATGGCGGCTGTCGATTTGCTTGAAATGTCATTTGTAAATCATTGCGTTTGAAATTTTTCTGATCTCACCATGTGACGAATTTACTGCCTCAAAAATTCAACAAAAACCGGCCAGTTGGCTCAAGGGTGATGGATTGGTATCTGTGCCGATAAGGGGGCGTTTTTCAAGCACGAATGTTTCGCCGTTTAAATGGTCAGCCTGAGCATCAAAATAGCTGGCAATAGCCTGTGTGCGGTCAAGCGTTTCAAACCTGCCATATCGAGTGTCGAGGCTTTCATCCCACCATTCAGAGACATAATCATATAGGCCAGACAGAGCAGAATTTTCACTTCGATGGGCTTCTATGTTCTGGCCATAGCGGTGAGAAATGATAAGAATATGAATGTGTTGCAGCTGTTTTGTTTCTTCTAACTTCATGTCTACCTGTCCAGAATATTGGTTTTTTGTATTTTTTCATCATCTCCCCCTCGCTTTATTTCAAGCGGGGGGAGATGGCGTGATTCCAGTATAACCTATTTGGCGTTAAATAGCCGCTTTACGCCTTGCCAATGCGCCATTGCATTCAAACCGGAACGCTGCGTATAGGAAAGGATGGGGAAGTGCATGAAGCGGGGTAGCCAGTTCTTGGCTTGTTGCCGTGAGCCATTGCCTTCCACATGATCGCGGATGATCTGTTTTTGCACTTTGGCTGTGCTGGTGATATTGCCAGCGGCGACTGTCTTGCCGCCGATCTCGGACAGCATGGTATTTATCATCTGCTTGTCGCGTAGCAGATCATAGAAGGCATCATCGGGTTGCCAGTGTTCGCTCATATCTGTTTTAAGCATATTGCCAAGCGCTTCAATAATGCCTGTGCCGATGGCCAATGTTTCGGACATGGTGAAGGTCAAAATTCGCATGACTTTCTTATCATCAAGCTCCAGCAATTTTGCAAATATCTCTGGCAGCGATAGTCCGGTTTGCGTCCAGTCGGAGGCGATGAGATAATCGCGCTCACCTTCCAGATCAAGAAGCTCGATTACCGCCTTGCGTTCCTTGGTAAAAATCTTGAATGCCTTGCTGGTGGCTAAGGATTCATTGACTGCTTCATTGCGTCCGGCTGTCGGATTTTCTGGTTTGACACTCCACAGCGATGAGCCGCAAAGAGCATGGGCAACTATCAGGCGCAAGGCAATTGCAGGTTGTTTGAGCAGTTCAGCCCTGACCGCGCCATGACGGTGGCGCTCGAAATAATCTTGGGCGGCTTTGGTCAACTCACATCGCTCCGGCGTTTGATATGTACCATCTGCCTTGGCTTTAAGCAGCTCCAGCTTTTTGGCCTGTTTTTCTTCGATAAAGCCTTCATGGAATGACACTTCGCCATTGGCAGCGCAAGAAACATAGATTTTGCCGCCCTCGATTTTGCTGCGTTCGATCTTGTCATAGGGATAGAAGTGCTCGCCGATCTCCATGACAATGACTTCCTGCCAGCCTTCTTGTTGGTAGGTTTCGACTTTGGCGGCGATGGCTTTGTTCTGACATTCCCAGAATTTGGCGCTGTTGGTGAAATATTGCTCTTTACCGAACAGATCGCCTTTAATCGCGCCTTTGTAGGCATCGACCGAAAAAATGGCAGAGGAAACGGGAATTTCCGCACCGGCAAATAACCATGCTTTAAGCTGGTAGCCACGCGGGGCGTGTTGTTCAGGGTCGCGGAAAAGTGCAAGCCATTGCTTTTGCTGGCGCTTGGTTGCCATTGTCAGGATGCGCATGATCTCGACGCTGATCTCATCCTTGCGATAAGCATTCAAAATTGGTGGATGCAGTCCTGCTATGGCCAGTCGCTGCTTGACCAGCCGCTCTGTGACACCAAAATCATTGGCTATATCATCTATTGTCTTGCCCTGCTTTTTGAGCGTTGCAAAAGCCTCGAACTGGTCGATCTCGTCCATTGGCAGACGGGCGATATTCTCGGCCAGTGACGCTTCTATTGCCGTGGCATCGTCTTCCTCTTCGAGGATTGCACATGGGATCGGTTCAACCTTCTCGTTGTTCTGTTCTGCGATAGTTTGCGCGGCTTTCAGGCGGCGCTGTCCGGCCACCACTTCATAGCCTTGGCAGTTTTTGCGCACCAGCAAGGGCTGGATGATGCCAAGGCTTTTAATGGAAGTGACAAGGTTATATGTGTCGCGGAACAAGACCATATTCCAAATCATTGCGAGGGCAAAAGTCAGGACTATGTAAGCAATACAAGCGATCAAAATTCGGGTCATTGGCTTCTCTTTGTTAAGTGGAATAGTTATGCTTGCAAATAACAAGCATAAACTTAGATAAGCTAATTGCTTGTTATTTGCAAGCATAATTCTTATGGTGAAGAATGACAAAACGAACAACACAAGACTGGCACGGCTGCCCTATCCGCTATAGCGCCGCCATTTTCGGTGATAATTGGAGCATGCTTATTTTGCGTGACCTCATGTTCAAGGGGGCAAAGCACTACGCCGATTTTATCAATGCAGGCGAAGGTATCTCAACCAATATTCTCGCCACACGGCTCGCCAGGCTGGAAGCAGAAGGGATTATTGCCAAACACGCTGATCCAGAGCATGGCAAACGATATATTTATACCCTGAGTGATAAGGGGCTTGGCTTGCTACCTGCGATGCTCGAAATGATTGACTGGGCGGAAACCTGGGATATGCAAACTGGAGTGCCACCCGAGTTCATTGAGGAATTAAGAAGAGATCGTTCTGCTTTGGCAAAGAAAATAACCGGCAAATTGAAGTAGTCGCGTTCTGTTCACCGCTCAAAAAACTTTTCGATATTTGCAAATGCGCTATTGCGGCTCGCATCACCAAAAGAGCCATTCAGGACGATACGTGGCTCACGTTGTCGGGGGTAATAGGCGCACCACCTGCATTTGGTCAATCGACTCAAACCACGACAAATTCAACAGAAAGCAGTTATCCCAATATTATTGCTTCTTGACATGATACCCTTTGGTATCATGTATTGAAATAATACCAATTAGTATTACAAGGAGAACAATATGACACTTTTAAAGCGCGCTTTCAGCATCTTATGCGCTGTCTCATTCGGTGTACTGGCACCTGGGGCATTTGCTGCTTCTGATAATCAAATCGTTACGATACCAGCCTCCCAATTGCATTGGGAAACAACCAAAGAAGGTGTTGGATTTGCTCCTTTGCAGGGAGATCGATTTAAAGAATCTTACATGGCGATGGTTCGCCTACCTGCTGGCCTTATTAGCCCCGCTCATGTGAAATCAGCAAATATGTATGGATTGGTGGTTAGTGGCACCATTACCAACATCACATCTGGAACCGCCCCCTCAAGCGAGGTCGAACTGCCGACAGGTTCCTATTACAAGATACCGGCTGGCCTCGCACATGTGAGCAAATGTATTTCAGATGTGGATTGTATCACCTTTCTTTATCAGGATGGAAAGTTCGACTTTTTGCCGGTGGGACAATGAATACACCAGAGCAAGGAGCGTTCAGGGCTCTGGCCGATCCAACGCGGCGTCATATCCTCATGCTTTTGAGCGCAAAAGATATGACGATTGGAGAGGTCTCCGATCAATTTGACATGACCAGAGGGGCGATCAAGAAGCACCTCATTATCCTCGAAGAAGGCAATCTGATCTCGGTGCGCCCGAGCGGGCGTGAGCGCATAAACCGGCTTGAGCCTCTTGGCATAAAATCAGCCGCCGACTGGCTTAACTATTTCAACCAGTTCTGGGATCGCAAACTGGCTGCTCTTGGTGACGCCATTGAAAACAATAAGGAACATAAAAATGACTGATGCAACAATTACCAAATCGATATTTTTCACTGCCTCTCGTGAAACCGTTTGGGCATTTCTCACCCAGAAAGAGAAACTCGCTTTATGGTTTCATCCTGCGCAAGCAGACTTGGTCGAAGGCGAGGATTACGCATTGATCCGCAAAGAAGATGATGGGTCCGTGACCAAACAATGTTGGGGAACTGTTCTTGAAATGGATAGGCCATCACGCCTTGTCTATACCTTCACGATCAAACCGCTCGGTGGTCAGATGACAACCGTTACCTGGATGCTTACCGAAGTCCATGGCGGCACGAAATTATCATTACAGCATGAGGGTATTGGTGCAGCAGCAAGCGATGCGGCACTTGGTTTGCTCATGGCACTCGATGCAGGTTGGGATAAACACCTTGCCGCTCTGCGATCTGCGACAACGTAAATATCCGGAATACAAATTTTTGAAACCAGGAGAAATTCGATCATGAAATATACCTATTTTTTAGTCGCCAAGCCCGGCGCTGAGCCCGCCATGAGCAATGCTGAAAGGCGTATAGATACAAGGGCCGGAGGAGGTCCTGACTTGTGAGAAGGAGATATTTTTTCTATCCAGATTTGTTTGTAACATGTTTAAGACCTTCCTTGAAACCAGCTCTCCCCTTTAGTCGAGGCATCTGCAGGACCGGTTCAATCTCAAGCACATTTATTCGGGAAAGGTTTTACATGCCAATATCTTGACTGCAGTTCGAAGAAATACTGGTCCAAACTCGGGCAAGCACAGGCAAGCATGCTTTGATCCTCAGGTCAGTCTGATAAACAGGGGGGGGGCAGATTATTGCCGCTTCTGGCGCTTAGTCTCCGTCCGAGTTGAATATCCGAAACGGTCGAAAACTGGAGTAAGACGGATATCGTACAATTAGTTTTCTATCAAAAAAATGCAGTTTTTTCCATAAGATACATTATCGCTTCGGGAGCGGAGTAACTATCCCTCGTTTAAATGCTTCGCGTTGCCCTGTACTAGCAGGCCCGACCAATCCATCCGGAGTAAAAGATAACATTACGGGAGACTTTTACACAAATCAGTGATACTATCGCAGATTACGGGGGTGATTCTGCGTTTACTACCTATTGGATCAACCATATGAAAGGATAGTAAGCTTTAGCCATGGCGCGCAGTGATCTCATCATCAATCTCGTCAAAGCAGGAGTCAAAGGCGATGCTGCTGATGTTCGCGCGACCGCCGAAGCGATTGCTGCTGACGAACGTGCGAAAAAGCATACAGGCGTTGCCGACCGCATTACTCGCGCATTGAATACCACCAAACCGATGAATGGAAATACGCAATCTCGTCCCGGCTTGAGGGTGCGTGATGGTTCTGGTGGAATCCATCGTCGTGAACCCACGCGTTCAATCAATGAACTCTATCTTGAGCCTTTTGTTCGCAGCGCGTGTGATGAACTTATTGAAGAGCAGCGCCGCGCAGATGTTCTTCGTGCCCACGGGTTAGAGCCTCGCCACCGCATATTGCTTGCAGGACCACCAGGTAACGGTAAAACATCACTTGCCGAAGCTCTCGCCTACGAGCTTGCTCTTCCTCTATTTACGGTGCGTTACGAAGCTGTCGTAACGAGTTATCTTGGTGAAACGGCGCTGCGCCTAAAGCGTTTGTTTGATTTTGTCCGCACAGAGCCATGCGTTCTATTTTTTGATGAGTTTGACGCTATCGGTAAAGAGCGTGGAGATATTCACGAGACAGGTGAAATCAAACGGGTAGTCACCACTCTGCTTCTCCAGCTTGATGATTTACCATCCTATTGTGTGCTTGTTGGCGCAACCAATCATCCAGAACTGCTCGATAGAGCGACATGGCGTCGATTTGAAATTCGGCTCAATTTGGACACTCCTTCTGCAAAGCAAATGACATCCTATTTTTCTGATAATTTGCGGATATTTGAAGAAACGCCAGGATATACGGCAAAGCGTCTTTTTGAGGCTGTAAATCCGAATAATTTTTCGGAGGCTGAAAATTTCTTTCTTGATGTAAAGCGCCGCATTGCCTTGGCTCAAGGCGAGCGCGACTTGCGATCCATACTTGATGAGCGAGTGAAGGCTTTTAACGAGCGTCGATATTTGCCGGATGAGGGTGATAAGGATGAATGATCGACCAATTTTGCGGTTTCCTAATCCGACGAGCTCGATAAGGCTCACAGGCAATTCAAGCTTTCTGCCACAACCACGAGGCCCTGGTCGTGCTGGTCAAGGTCAACGTTATCAATCAACCTTCAATAGTCTCTCCAAGGCCCTTGAAAATGCTGATCCTGATTTTGCCCTGCGATCCGACCCCTCGGGTATTGCTCCAGAGCGGGCACTCGTCTTCGTAACGGCGGGAAGCGTGCAAAACTTTGCACGGGCCGCGCAAGCGGTTGGCCTCGAAGTGTTTGCAGAAAATGAACTTGAATCCCTTGATGATTTTCCTGATGGGTTTCAACCGCCTGGTACTGAAAGCGATCTGTCGCGGACACTTTATGCGACGATGCCTACGTTAGAGTTTTTTCGAAAGATTTTATCGTTCTGGAATGCCTATCAGAATGATGAGGATGCACCTAGAGGAGCAGCGCCATGGTGGACAGCGTTTGATTTGCTCTTGGAGTTGCGGCCATGGGGGCCGGAAGACCGTTTAACAGAAGGAGCGCGCAACGTCATCGAAGACCGGCTTCCGTTTGACGATGATGAAGAAGTCTCTATTGAATTTGAAATCTGGCCGACTGCTAATACCGAACGGCGAACTGCGTGGAGGCGGGAGACCGAACAACGCATAGTCGAGGTCGGTGGACGAGTTCTAGACACAAGTTCAATATCGGGTGACGGCTTTACATACGAAGCTGTTTTAGCGGGTTTGCCTGTCAATGCGGTACGCGCTTTGCTCGATGATCCAGGTGATCTTGACGGGCTCACATCTCTTGAAGGCGTCCAATTTATTCTGCCGCAAACGATAGGGCAGGCCGCTCCGAGCGATCCTGAAGGCGACACGGGAGATCATGATCCGCAAGAGAGCTTTTCTGCTGATGCACCCATTCGCGCAGCCCTTCTTGATGGTACGCCTGTAGCTGCTCATGCTGCACTGGATGGTGGCGTTGTCATTGAAGATGTCAACGACCTCGTTAGGCTTTCAGAAGTCAATCATCGCGCTCACGCAACAGCAATGGCCTCACTGATATTACGCGGTGATCTGGAAGCTGATGGTAATGCTTTGCAAGATACGCGCTTGGTTTGTGTGCCCTTGCTCATCGATGGTGATAACGGTGCATGGACGCCTGATAATAAGCTGTTTGTTGACCTTCTTCATACTGCTTTGACGCAATTGATAACTGCCGAGGATCCGTTAGCGCCTGATGTTTTTGTCGTAAACTTTTCCATTGGTATTCGAGATGCGCGTTTCGCTGGCCGTATTAGTGCGCTTGCGCGGCTCATTGATTGGTGGGCGGTCAAGGAAGGCATTTTATTCGTTATTTCTGCTGGCAATATTGGTGAAGGTCTTACTTTGCTTGGTACAAATACTTTGGCTTTTGACGATGCTGATGACGTCGAACGTCGCGAGATGGTGCGTAGTTCAATGCGAGATTCAATCTATGACCGTACTTTACTGTCTCCCGCTGAAGCACTTAATGGTATTTCTGTCGGAGCGATTTCAAGAGATTTGAATGGATATACCCCACCGACCCTAGCTGGGGTCATGACACTTGAAGGCGATACTGAATCTTTACCGCAAATGACAAGTGCTCTTGGCCTTGGTCTTCATCGCTCTATTAAGCCAGACTTGCTTGGTGTTGGCGGTCGTCAGGAGGTGCGTGCCAATCCCAGTGGTGATAATGCGGTCCTGAGGTCTTTGGATGTTTCTCAACGCACTGGATTGGTCGTTGCTTCACCAAATGGCGGTGATCATGCAACGAAGAAGTCTCGTGGAACAAGTCCGGCTGCGGCTCTGACGACACGAGCGATTTTACAATCGGCAGAAGCTCTTACAGGGGCAGAGGGGCCTTATGAGGGGCAAGAATTACCACGCCGGGATTTTGCGCTCCTTACACGAGCCTTGGCTGTCAATGCTGCTCGTTGGCCGGAAGACGCTTGTAATTTATATAATGAAGAACTTGGGCGTTTTGGGAGGTATCATCATGCCAGAGCAAAAGAAGAAGTCTGTCGCTATTTTGGGCATGGAACTTTAGCTACAGAGATGATGCAGGATTCACCCGAAGCCGGTGTTACATTGGTCGGGCTTGGATCAATCCGTAAAGACCAAGCCCAGATTTTCACAATGCCCCTCCCTGCCTCAATGTCGGGAGAGCGTGTGCCGCGATCTATGAGAGTGACAATTGCCTGGTTTTCTCCGGTCAATGCGGCCCGTGCACAATATCGTTTGGCTAGTCTGGAGGCTGTTGCTGCTGATGAAATAGATGATGAGGGGGATAGCAGCTGGGGTCTCGACCTCAAATCTGATGGTGATGGTCCCGATGCCAATATGGTCAAGCGTGGATCTGTCTGGTCTAGAAGGCTGGTCAATAGGATACGGAAAGTACCTGAATTCTCTGAGGATGCTGTTATACCGATCTGTGTTCAATGTCGCGATGCATCGAATGGTGGGCTGAGTCCGGATGACGATATCGCCTTTGCCATCGCTGTCACACTAGAGATTGAAGCCGAGGTTCAATACGATATTCATGAGGAAATTGAACAGAAAATCCGTTTGAGTTTGCGGCGCGGCACTTGATCGATAGTAAGTCAAGAGTGTTAGTAATCAAGAAGAAGGCAGGCATAGGTCGAACTTATGGCATCTGATAATAGTACATCTTCTTTGCCAGCCCAGGCATTTTTGAAAGTAATTTTTCCAAGTGAGGGCTGCCCTAGTCCTACGGACGCAGCGGCAGATAAAGCTATTGACGATCTCCTCGCCCACTTGGATGACATACAGTCCCAGCACTGCAAAAAGGCCTATTCCGACGAGCATCTCATGAAGGGAATTTTTGTACGATCGCAGCATTTAAAGGCGGACCCCGAAAGGACAGCCTACTGCCGCTATCATTTAATAATAGCAATTCGGCGATTAAAAGCGCTACTGGATACTCTCCGCACACCAAGTAACAATATTACGGTTGCAGTGATGGAAAAATGGAAAGAAGTACTGCGAGATTATATTTTTGATCTCAATGAAATTATTCCTTATTTGCAACGGAACGTGGCAGGCTATGTATTCTATCCAGGGGGAAAAAATTCAAACGTACATAGCTGGGAAATATACATATTTAGTAGGAGTTTAGCCTATCAATCTACGTTTAGAGGTACCCCTCCGCAATTTAATCATAAAACGTCGCAGATTGGGTCTATTCTTATTCTTAGACAGGCCTTGGAAATACGCTTCGAGCGTCTTGTTGGAGTTTATCTCTATAATGCCAAGGGCAAGGGGCCAAGACTTAGGCATGGATTTCATCAAGAATTCATCAATTCTTATCCGCAATTTTTTCACACAGACGGCTTTTGTATCTCCGATTTACAAACCGTCTATGACTGGTGTAGCGAGATTGTGCACCAAGCCTACCAGCCCTATACTTGGCAGATTGATTGGGCATTAGAACTATGTGACCAGTTATTGGGGGCAAAATCAGTGCCGCCGGGCAGTGATTGGTCAATTGCAAATGGTGTGGAAATCATCGATGTGACCAAGATGCAGGCGGCCTTCGAAACATACTTTTTAACTCAATATGGCCATGGCTCATGGCGTATGACGCGAACCCGACCGGAGGCGTTGGTCAGGGATTGGATGCCAGATATGGCGACGATATCCACAAAGTTTAGACCGGTTTTGCAACGTCGTAGCGCCTTAAATTGGACTAGGAGTGTTTTGTTGCGATTGGGACGGAAAAGTTGGTGATTTTTTTCTTGGTTCGAATCAATTCTTCCGTTCCAGTTGAATCTCCGCAACGGTAAAAAAAACTAGGGTAAAACAGATATCGTATGAAATATGCCTGTAAAAAAACCAAATATTTTCCGTAATTAACATTATCACATTCGTGACATTCAGGTGGGCGAGCCCTTTTCCAGCACGGATAATGTGGAATTTATTTTTTCCTAAAACTGTCACAAATGAGAAAGTGACTTTCCCTACTCACCTCTCCCAAACTTTGCGCCATGCATCATATTCGCTCGGTCTGACAGCATAGCGTGCGAAATTTCCTTCGTGCAGGCTGAGTAATTCTGTTTCTGCCGCTTCTATGAATCGAGCACGGTCTATCTCGTCGATATTTTCGCTCGTCCAATTTGCGATATGCTGCGCTGCGGATATCTGTTCCATAGCTTGAAGGATCACCGAGGATACGATATCCCGTAGTGCAGCTCGGTAACGTAGGCGAAACGGGTCAGGCTCTCCTAGTGTTTGTCGCAATGCAACGTAACGGGCAGATGATTTTTCATAGGCCCACAAGAACATATCTTTAATGAGGTCAATGCGATTGAGCTCATATACTCCCAGTAAGCCGTGGGTATAGGTTGCATCCGGTACGGAAATAAAGGAGAGCGGCGCGAGATTACCCGACATGAACAGATGATCGAGAAACCTTTGAGAGGCGGCCCCATGAGCCTGCTTGAAGGTAATGTGCTGGAGACCGGAGCTGGTAACAGGATCATTGCGGTCCTCACAATCTTCCTCGCTATTGGATTGGTCAATTGAAGCCTGCGGTACGCTTTCCTGAAAGCAAAGATCCTGAGAAGGATTACAGGGTACTAATTTATTAGTTGGTGGTTGGATTGTAGTTTCTAAGTGGGCGAATTTTTGTTCGCCTATGCACGAATTTTGTTGTGACAATGAATTAAACAGTCCCATGATCTCGATGTGCTGAAAGCGCGTCAGGAGCTTATTAAAAAGCGTTTTGTGATCCCTCATCATGGCTTGCAGTTTGGGAAGGTCCATATAAGCTCGTATGGAGGTTGATATCTCATCATAAGAGCGCTGAGCATCCAGAGAAATTACCTTCCCCCCTTCTCGCCCTGAAAGCTCGGCAATCAGCGATCTGATCTGGCGGCGATACCAGGAGATTTTGCGTTTACATTCCTGCCAGGCCTTTTCATAGAGCTGTTTTTCTTCCAGCTTATTCCGCAATGCTGTTTCAAGAGCAGCCAGTGGCGTGAGATCGACGCCAAAAGCATAGAGCAAGTGTCCGGTTTTCTCGTCACGGCGACCATAGCGGCGGTGATTACCGGAATCATTCCATGACAAGGCCCCTATTTTGAACAGAGCGTTTTCCAGCTTTTGGATTTGTCGTTCGGACAAGCCAAAATCAAGCGCGGTTTTAGATACCGACTGAAAAACAATGGGCCGCCCCTCCGCTTGCCAGTCGCACTCGCGCGTGAACGACATATAATAATCAAGCAGCTGGATCATGCGCGGCGAAAAACCAAAGGCTTTGCCCACGCGCTTTACCAGTGTCAGCAATGCGTAGCGATCAACATCACTCGACAGCCCCTCTGGTTCATCGATATCCTGCAATGTCGCTCTGAATTTTGGCGTAGAAATACGGCCACCGGACGTGAAGTCGGTGTAAAATAAATTTTCCATGTATATATTATGCAAATAACTGGTAAAGACAAAAATAGACAATATAAATCCATAGAAAAACACTATTATTTATTGTGTTTTCCTTGAGGCTGTTGTACCATTCACGTGGTTTATACGAATGATATTCAGAATTGCAGAACCGCTGTTGGTGCAGCGGTTTTTGCTATTTTAGGCTCATAGTTACCTTGCCCTCCTTAAATTGATGGTTGTGAGAACGACCCAAAGTGCTGAGCCAGTAGGGAGTATAGCCCTTTTTGAAACTGGGCTGATGGTCAGTGTGGATTCAAAATGCGAATCTACATGCTTCAAAAATAGCAAAAATACTTCTGTCTATCAAGTAATGTATAAATAATGTCTATATTTAAACATCAAAACCATACGGGTTTACGATGGTATGCAATTAGACACTATTTCACAATTCATTGAAATTAAATGATAATAAATGTCCAGTGGGGAAGGCGGCTTGAGCTGCTGAGCAGACTTTACGCCTATTGGACGTAAAGCAACTCTTTACGCTTTACAGTTCTATGCATATGCAATGTCTAAATATAGGTGTGTATATCTGGACGAAACTGGATGTTTAGAGGTGTGTAATTCAAATAACTCTCTAAAATTATAGACGTAAAGGGAATGCGCAGGAAAGAGTGACGGCAAGATGAAAGTATCACCAACACAAGCGGCAAAAACGGCCAGTGTAAGCCGTGCAACCATATATAACGACATGAAGAGCGGTAAACTGTCGTTTGAGCGTCTGGAGAACCGCAAAACCAAAATTGATATATCTGAACTCGAACGGGTCTATGGAACACTGGACATAGGCGAGGACAAGAAGACGTCCATGACTGTCAAATTAGACGAACATTCGTCAAGCACTGGACATCAACCCGGAATAGGGGAGGTGGACTGGCTTAGACAACAAATGAAAACCATAGATATTGAGCGCGATAGAGAGCGCAATCAGTTTCTCTCAGAAATTGAACATCTTCGCGAGCGATTGGACAAATCAGACCAGGAGCGAGGCAAGCTGACAGCGGTGATAACCGATCAGCGATCCGTGCAGGAAAAATACGGACAAAAGCAAAACGAACAGACAGGTGAGGTGGCTATTCTAAAAAAGCAGCTCCTTGGCTTGAGGCGGCAAAATCAACAGATCGTCAACGAACTGAACAAAGGCTGGCTGGCGCGGTTACTGGGCAGTTGAGCAAGCGTGGCTTATTCGGAAGCCGCAAAATTCTTTTTGCGTGGTGCCGACGATTATAAAATGAGAGTTTGGGAAGATGGAAAAAGATATACCAGATAGCATGAAGGCGTGGATTGATGAAGTTCCTTATCGCGACTGGGATGAGGACAATAAAACAAGGGCAATGACTGCTTTTGAGAATCTGCTCCGTATGGACGCGGATAAGGCGATTACATTTGCGCAGGATATGATGGAACTTTTCCAGATTTGCCAAAAAGAAGTTGATTTTGAAAATGAAGAATAGCTTCGATAATTTTGCTGTTTGGGGATGGGGTTGCATCAAGTGACCATGCTGTACTAGCAAATATTCCTACTGATTGTCATATTCTGACGTGGACAGGTGGCAGTGCTGCCTGAGCCAGTCATCGATGTCGCCGCGCATATACAGAACTCTTGCACGTAGGCCGGGGCCAGCTTTCATGAAGCACGGGCCGGTGCCTTCGGCACGCATGCGCTCCAAAGTCCGGCAGGACAGGTGCAGCAGTTTGGCTGCCTGTTTACAGGTTAGATAAATATCTCCGGTTGCCATGTCCGATCCTTCCACTCACAAAATGGTCTCCGGCCTCCTCGCATCATCACAAATAGTCACACAGCCACGCCTTTGATCCAAAGGGAAGCTTGGTCTTTCCTTAACGGGGAGGGCGACGAGGGGAGGGATATGATCGGTAGCTATGTTTTTCTGGTGGTAGCTATATGGTAGCTAATCTTATTCCGTATGCGCTGTTAATATCTTTAACTATCTGTTTTAATTGGTGATCCCGGCGTGATTCGAACACGCGACCCCCAGATTAGGAAACAGGTAATATGCAGAAACATAGATGTTCGTAGCGGCGCAATAAGATATTGAATATACGCATAAATATAGACTTAATATGAAAATGACTGAACATAGCGAATCACCCAATTTCGCTTGATTTTGGTAGACATATAGTAGACATTTAGATTATCAGAGATTTGTAACTGGTGATCGGAGCGTATCATGCCAAAAGTCAATTTGACCGATAGAGCTGTTCAGACAGCAAAGCCCAAAAATGGCAGGCGAACTTATGTCTG
>JAJRQA010000181.1 GCA_024280475.1 Alphaproteobacteria bacterium | reverse complement strand
CCTCGCAGGTCTCGCAAGAGCTGTGGCGATTTCTGCAATCCGTTCGGCGGAACTGTCAGCAGCCAGGCGCACGACCACGCCATCAGCCTCTATCTCAACCGGTGCCGGTGTGGCAGCCTTCTCATCATCCACCAGCAATTCGGCAAAAGCGGTAATAACATCACCATCAAGAACAAGCTTGCCATCCCACGCCAACTTGCGCCATGCGCTCAAATGCTGCGGCGCAACGCCGTGGCGCTTCGCAACCTCGCGAACCAGAACTCCAGGCTGGAAACTCTCGGCCACAATCCGCGCCTTGACCTCGCGTGGCCAACTGCGCCGCCCCGTTGGACCCTCAAGAACTTCCATACGCTCAATGTGGTTTTGGGAATCCACTACAAATGTTGCTCAATTTGTTGCAAAACATATCTCCAAACGATCCTTCATAAAGATCGTTAGGCTGCCATATCAAAACCAGGCTGAAAAGATGGGGTGTAGGCACCGCTTACGATGAACGTCGTCTACAACATGAAAAGGTTCGTTGCCTTTGAACGCGGCGCGGCGGTGCCGGGGTAAGGTCTCACGGGCAAGGTGCGCGTAAAATCCGGAAAAAAGCCTTGAAACAGGCAAATATCCGGACAATAATCAACGCCAATCAGGCCGCTTGGCGAAAAAAAACGCCCATCCGGCCATATGAAGGGCAAAACCGGGGAATTACAGAGGTTCCCTTGAAGAATAAGGAGATGGTACGAAAAGATACCAATATATTGGCAGTATCCTAGTAATATTAAAAGAGCGAGAATGAGTAGAAAAAGCGTGGCCGTGATCATGGCCTGTTACAACCGAAAAGAGACAACCCTGCGCTGTCTGGAGCGGTTGTTCGGCCAGTCGAACCAAGCTGGGGTCGATATGCATGTCTACCTGCTTGACGATGCCAGTCCGGATGGCACTGGAGATGCTGTGCGAAAGGCCTATTATCCTTCCGTGAATGTGCTCGACGGCACCGGCAACCTGTACTGGAACGGCGGCATGAGGGTTGCCTTTGGCGCAGCCATCGAACAGGGGCATGATTTTTACCTCTGGCTAAATGATGATGTCGAACCGAACTCAGATGCGATTGATGTTCTTTTTTCGACCTATGAGATGCTCAGTAAAAAGCATGGTTACGATATCATCGTAAGCGGCGCCATGGCAGATCCGGCCACCGGTGCAACATCCTATGGCGGGCTAACTCACTCATCCAGCGTATGGACCTTGAATTTTGATCAAGTATCACCTCATCAAACAGAGGCGAGGGAATGTGAGACAGTGCTCGGAAATCTCGTCCTCATCCCTTCGCTCGTAGTGAACAAAATCGGGAATCTCGCTCCCAATTATATGCATAATTATGGTGACCAAGATTATGGCATTAGGGCCAATAAAACAGGAACGTACATTTTTTTATGTCCAGGGCATCTTGGAACTTGTGAACCAAATGAACGTAAAGGAGGATTTCACGATCCTGACGCTTCCATTATCGAAAAGTGGAAAGCAGTAGGTGGGCCGCACGGGGTACGGTTTAGAGAAACCATGCATTTTTGCTATATGTATCGTGGCATTTCTGGTGTATTGCTGGGTTTGCCCACATACCGGCGACTTCTGGGACTATGATATAGCATCGGTCGTTTATTGAAGACACGGGAACCAAGCTTTAATGAGTATTTTTGTATTTTTTATATTACTGCCGTTTGTTCAAATCGGCTTTTCCTACTTCGCCTGTGTAGGAACACTCCTTGCCCTTCCTGCATTGTCCGCGGTCAGACTGAGCCTACTGTCGAGCATAAGAAGCTATGATTTCATCGCGGTTTTTTTGGTCGCGGCCATTCTTACGGCCTCTTTATTTAATGAGGCTGATCCCATTGACGCCCTTGTTCGGGCGATACGCGAATCCGCCATATTTTTTCTTATGGTATTGTACGGCAAGGTCAATCTGAAGTCGCAAAACAAGGGACATCACGACAAATATCTGAGAATCATGTTGTATCTATCGTCCATCATGGTCGTCCTTTGTCTGGTACAGATATTATTCATTCGAAAGGGCGTATATTTCGGGATTCCGATTGAGTTTTTTGCCCGCAATGCCGGTACTTTACCTGATGAAATGGATCTGATCTATTCAGACGTCAGGCCATCGGGTACATTTGGCGAGCCCAGCTATCTCTCCTATGTGATGTTTTCCATCATGGTGATCGTCTCGCCGCTAGTGCTGCAGAAAAAAAGACTGGCGGACGGTGTTTTCCTTGTTGCTTTTCTGGCCATCTTTCTGAGCCGCTCCGGCCTGGGTTTTCTGTTCGCCGGTGCCCTGACCGCCTATATATTGACGAAGAAAAACATCATGTTCGGCGTTTATGCGGGCCTGACGGTTCTGCTAACCTTATTTGTGTTTTCCGAATATATACCGGTATTCGAGAGATTCACAAGTATAGCGACGGCAGGATCAAGCAAGGGATCGGGTTTCATGAGGCTGTATGTACCCCTGATAACATTACCCGAGCACATTGCCTCAAATCCATTCGGTATATCCAGAACCAATATGAATCTGGAGGCCTATGTTGGTGATTATCCAGTGCAATGGAAAAGCATAACGGACAACGGCCTGTTCAACCCGATGTTCAGCTATGGATTAGTCGGTATAGCCATGATCATATATCTTTACACAAAGAATATATATTCTATTATTATGGTACTTTTCCTGTCATATACATTACTCCAGAATGGAGATCCGTGGTCGTTTGACAAATTGGGGATATTCTTGATGGTCAAATACCTGTTTACGTATTTTTCGCATGCTGCGCGCCAACGAGCGGAACTTTCAAACGTCACCAGCCCACATCGAAGCCGCTTAAATATCAGCTATTGAAAGCATGACATGTACAATCAAAAACAGTCAATGAAAGAAGTCGTGCGCCATGCCTTGCATATCACTAGGCTCACGTCAATCTTGGACATCTACAAAAAAATGCGCGGTTACGGGACCGACCATCTGACTACCGGTGAATTAAATGACCGTTTCAGTGAAATCTACAAGACGGGAGTATGGTTGCAAAACAAGGAACAGAAATCACTTTCGGGATTGGGATCCGAGGAAAATGCGACATCGAATATCATTGAAAGATTGTCGGATCATTTGAAATCTCTGAATTGCCAGACGCTACTGGATGTTGGTTGTGGAGATTTCAATTGGATGAGCAGAGTTTCAATGAGCGAGCACTACATCGGGGTTGACATCGTAGATCACGTTATTGAGCAGAACAGGCACGATTATCCTGAAGACAATCGGGAATTTCGGGTGCTTGACGCAACGAAAGACCCGCTGCCCAAGGCCGATATTATCGTTTGCCGTGAAGTCCTGTTCCACCTTTCTTTCGCTGATGCCAAAAGGCTTGTCAGCAACGTAAAATCCAGCGGAGCGAAATACCTCATTGCCACCAGTGACAGATCCATATGGTTTAATGCGGACATTCGTAGCGGTGACTTTCGACTGCTTAATCTGAATAAACGACCGTTTCATTTCCCAACAGCTATTCACATTATCAGGGACGATTCGGTCGCCGAGGATCGAGTGCTGGCGACGTGGAAAGTAGATGAGTTGCCGGCAACGTGATATTAGCAAACGGCTAGAATTTATCCTCAAAATACAGTGCATAGTGGATGATAACGAGAATGAAAATATTGTATGCGATCAATTCGATCAACCCGGATGCCGGGGGGGTTGCCGAGGGAACCTATAACAGCTCGAAAGAGATGATCAAGCGCGGACATGCGTTGGAGATTGCGTCATTGGATGATCCCAACGCTCCATTTGTCGAGAACTTTGAGCTCCCGTGCCATGCGCTTGGGCCCGGGCGCGGTTTTTACAATTACTCTTCCTCCTACAAATCGTGGATGGCCGAAAATATCAGGCGCTTTGATTGCGTCATTATACAGGGCATATGGCGCTATCACGCCCTGACGACACGCCATGCCTGCATGAAAAACAATGTCCCATATTTTGTCTTCACCCATGGCATGCTGTCCCCCTGGTTCAAGCATAGCTATCCTTTGAAACATATGAAAAAATGGCTGTTCTGGCCGTGGGGCGACTACCGGGTGCTGCGCGATGCCCGCGCGGTATTATTCACGACGGAAGAGGAACGGCTGCTCTCACGCCAATCTTTTTGGCTTTATAGAGCGAGAGAGCGCACAGTCGGATACGGGATCAATGATGTGCCTGATGGTGTTGATGGACAGAAAAAGGCGTTTTTTAAAAATTTTCCAGCACTTGCGGCCAAACCATTCCTGTTCTTTATCGGCAGAATACATCCGGTGAAAGGCTGCGACCTGCTGATCAACGCCTTCGCTGAACTTTCTAAAAAATATCCTGAGTGGCACTTGGTGATGGCCGGGCCGGATCAGGTCGGTCTTCGGGGCGAACTTGAGGCGCTTTGCGCAAAAAACGGCGTTGCCGATAAGGTGCACTGGATCGGCATGATCTCCGGCGATGTCAAATGGGGGGCGTTTCGGGCGGCGGAGGCCTTTGTGCTGCCCTCGCATCAGGAGAATTTCGGCATTGTCGTCGCCGAGGCCATGGCTTGTGGCACGTCGGTGCTGATCACCGACAAGGTCAATATCTGGCGTGAAGTGGAAAGCTCTGGTGGCGGTTTGGTGCAACCCGATACGCTGAAGGACGTCGCCGCATTGCTTGAGCAGTTTTTAGCGCTCTCCCCGCAAGCCAGACAGGACATGAGCGATGCGGCGCGACTTGGTTTTGAAAAGCACTTCACAATTCAAGAAGCAACGGCGAGCCTTGAAGGTGCCCTGCTTAAAGGAATCGAGGAACAAACCACATGAGCGACGAGGAACAGCGAGATAGCGGTATCCTGGATGCAGCCAGGAGCGGAAGTGCGCGCGGCGGGGCCTATTTTTCCCTCCAACACCGGATGTTTCGTGCTGTTTGGAACATGGTCTGGCTGCTGCTCGCCTCCTGGACGCCGCCCCCTATGCATGGCTGGCGGCGTTTTCTACTGCGCCTATTCGGTGCCAAAATAGGAAAAAAAACCCGCATTTACAGCAGTGCCCGCATCTGGTATCCGCCCAATCTGGAAATGGGCAACTATTCCGTTCTGGGGTGGAAGGTAAACTGCTATTGTCAGGGAAAAATCGTTCTTGAAGAATATGCAAACATCGCCCAATATGTCCATCTGATCACAGGCTCGCATGATTTCGACACTCCCAGTTTCCAGCTTTACACCAAACCTATCCGCATTTGCCGTCACGCCTGGATCGCATCGGATGCGTTCGTTGGACCAGGTGTCACCGTTGGCGAAGGTGCCGTTCTTGGCGGGCGCGGCGTGGCTTTTAAGGACCTGAAGCCCTGGACGGTCTATGTAGGGAACCCGGCAAAAGTGATACGGCAACGTAAGCGGATCACGGAAGTAGAATAATCGTCATAGAAGTGTTTATTCACTCCCTCAAAATGCATAATTGCTTTTACAAGGATCAGAACAATGTCCGTCCAAGATAAAATACTGCTGACCGGCGGGTCGGGATTTATTGGAACCGAAGTCGTGGATATCGCACTTGCACAGGGCTTTGATGTATGCAATCTCGATATCGCGCCGCCCCGTAAAGAGGATCAAAGTGCCGTTTGGCGCGATGTCGATGTGCGTGACCATGAGAGGTTGGACCAGGAGATATTGGAATTTCAGCCTGATTACCTTCTGCATCTGGCTAGTGATATTGATATTACTATCGACAAGCTGGAAGAATTCAAGATCACCATAGGCGGTACAAAGAACGTCCTCGCAGCAGCGAAAAAACTGCCTGACCTCAAACGCTTCATTCATATATCAACCCAGTTTGTGGTCAAACCTGGTATCGAACCGACAAGCGAACATCATTACGATCCCTATACCCTTTATGGGGAAGCCAAGGCCGAGACAGAAAAGCTCGTCTGGCAGGCCGATCTGAAAATGCCTTGGTTTATTTTGCGCCCTGTCATAATCTGGGGTCCTTATCACCCGACTTTTGCGCAGGCGATACTAAAATATATTGGCGATGGACGTTATCTTCATCCAGTCGGGCGTGAGCCAATTGTGCGCGCTTTTGGCTATGTGACAAATACCGCGGATCAGATGATTGGCTTTGTCAATGTCGATCTGAAAAAGGCGAAGCAGCATATCTATTATCTGGGAGACGATAGCATTGACTATGATATATGGGCAGATGCGTTCGCCACCCCCTTGACCGGCAAGCGTGCCAAACGCATCCCGGTAAGCCTGCTGAATTTTCTTGGCAAAGCCGGGGATCTGGTCAAAATAGTTGGCATACCCTCGCCGATTGATTCCGGACGGGCCTTTCGCATGAGAACGGGAAGCAAAATAGATTTATCTTCCACCCTTGCGCTTGTCGGAGAGCCAAAAGTTTCGTTCGAAACAGGTGTAGAGAAAACGATTGATTGGCTGAAAGAAGTGCGATAGGAGTTTTATACTTCACAGTTCCAGCCCACACCTATCCCCCTTCCCGCCATTCATTGGAATGCGCACTTTGACCGAAGGTACTGGTTTTATCATGAACGATTTGCCGAAAATTGATGCTCCCATCAGTCATAAACCGCTACGCATACTAATTCATTCCATTCTCTTCGCGCCCGAGCTCATTGGCATCGGCAAATATGCCGGGGAGATGGCGGCGTGGCTTGCTGCAAGGGGGCATGAGGTGAAAGTGGTGACCGGGCATCCGTTTTATCCTGCCTGGAAGGTGGAGACGCCCTATAATGCGCGCAAATTCATGCGTGAGGAGCGGGATGGTTATGCTGTTTTGCGCTGTCCGCTTTATGTGCCGGACAGGCCATCAGGGCTCAAGCGGCTTGTGCATCTGGCGACATTCGCCGCAACCACCGGCCCCATGCTGGCGCGAGAAGCGAAGAAGTTTCGCCCCGATGTGATTTTCGAGATCATGCCCGCCCTTTCCGGCACACCGTTTGCCCTGCGTGCAGCGCGTAAGTCGGGGGCGAAATCCTGGCTGCATATACAGGACCTTGAGGTCGACGCCGCCTTCGCCACCGGCTTGTTGAAAGACGAGCGCATCAAGAAATTCGCCCTTGGCGTGGAGCGAAAACTGCTGTCGCGATTTGATGTGATCTCGACCATATCAAAGGGCATGAAAAAGGCAGTCACTGAAAAAGGTGTGCCGGAAGAAAAGCTGGTGGAGTTCATCAACTGGGTCGATACCGGCCTGATCCGCCCGCTTGAAAATCCCATTGAGGCCCGTAAGGAATTTTCCCTGCCGGACGATGCGTTCATCGCGCTTTATTCTGGCAACCTCGGGCGCAAGCAGGGCATAGACGTGCTGGCCGATCTGGCCCGGGAGATGCAGGACGATCCGCGTTTCCTGTTGGTGATCGCTGGCGACGGGCCGACAAAGGCGCCTTTGCAGGCATCAACAAGCGATCTGCCGAATGTGAAATTCCTGCCCCTGCAACCTCTGGATAAACTCAATGCGCTCCTGAACTGCGCCGATGTCCATCTGCTGCCACAGTTGACAGATGCCACCGACCTGGTGCTGCCTTCGAAATTGACCGGACAGCTTGCCTCCGGCCGCCCGACCATCACTGTGGCCCTGTCAGGCTCCAGTCTAGCGCAGGAGGTTGAAGGACGCGGTATAGTTGTCAGCGAATTGACAGGCGAAGCCCTGGCGACAGCCGTTCGCCGCCTGATGGCTGACGACGGACTGCGTATGCAGTTGGGGAGAGCCGCACGCGAACGGGCCAAGAACTATTGGCAACGCGACCAAGTGCTGTCGCTGATGGAGAAGCGCCTTTATGCATTGAGAGATGACAGGGCGGGGTAGCATCTTCTCAATATGCTCACTTATCCTTTTTGCGCCACTCTTCGGGCCATTCGACGCCTTCCCATGGTGTTTTGTCCGGGGAGAGGTTTTGTGGCGGTGCGGTCGGGCCAGGGAGGGGGTGGTTAGGTATGGGCCGCGCCGGTATCGGTTGTGCAGTCGGGGGGCGTCGCCTCCGGCTCTTGCGGGAGGTCGATTTTTTCTCTAATTCGCCCACCTCTTCATGTTCCAGCATATGAGCCGGAGGGTCGATCAGGAGGGCCAGAGCGAAAGCCATGACGGCCATCATGGCCACGGTGCGTAGAGGGTAATCGACGATGGAGTGGAGGCAGACAAGGGCGATGATGATTGTCGCTGCTCTTGCCAGCAGGTGATCTATTTCCCGCCCGGCGGCATGAGGAAAGCGCCATATTCGATATGTACGGTAAAAATACCAAGCGGCGAACAGTGCCATCAGCAGGAGACCGGCGACACCTGCCTCAAGCCACACTTGCAGAAATTCATTGTGAGCCTGGTTGGCATAGACATGTCCAACCGAACCGGTTGTTTCAAACTGTTTGAAAACTGGTACGAAGGAACCAAGGCCCGAACCAAATGGCATATTAGCCTTGGCTGCCAAGGTGGTCAGTTGCGCATAGCTGAGACGAACATCCGAACCAAGCGACAGCTCCATTCGCTCCATGATTCTGAATAAGGCGAATTGTGTGGCGAACACCAGCGCCAGCGCTACCGCTCCCCATATCATTTTTGCCGATTTGTTACTGGCATTTGTTTGACGACCGATCTGGCTCATAAAATATATGCCTATGAACGCTACGATCGTAAGGCCGAGACCGGCCCGCGAACGAGCCGTAAGCTGGGCCGCCAACAAGGCCAGAACGATGATGAAACCACCGATCATGTAAAATAGCCATGCCTTGTTATGCTTTTCGGCGACGGCTTGTGCGCGATGATCACTCGATTTGGCCAATGTCCAGGCAACAACCAGCACGATTGCTGTGTAGAGTAATGCGGCAAAGTGATTGCGGTTGGCAAAAAAACCAATGGCATCGGACCGATGAACATATTCATAAAAACGTAGGGAACTGGATGGTCCCTGAGCCACCTGAAGCAGGCCGACAAAGGCGCTGAGAAACGCTATGGCAATGATAATAAGGCTGAGGCGCCGGCGGTCCGCAAATCCCAGTTGCTGCACCGAGAGGAAAACAGCGAAGAACGGCAGGAGAGACAGCAGGCTCAACCATGTAGCTCTTGGCGACAGGCTGAGCGGCATCCAAGGCAGTTCGCCAAATGACAGTTTCATGGCGGTGGTGACCGCTTCCCTGCCCGGAAACCCGGTCCAGATATTTGAAGGCAAAGGGATCAATTGCAGCAATGGCACCAGCACCAACGCGATAGAAAAGAAGATCGCCAATCTGACGTGAGGATGTGGTGGGGCGATCAACATCCGCCAGATGGCAATGAGAAATACGGGGATAGCGACCAATTGCAAAACGCTATCGGACAGATAACCATAGCTTGTTGCACCTCCCAACAAGAGAGCAGATAACAGCATCATCGCTGCTGAAATAAACACGCTGGCATCTCCCAATACTTGATCTGTGTTTAACAAAAAAGGACCTATCAGAACTATACCTGACAGATCCTCAATTTATTTTCTGGAGAACAAGCGTTAGTCAATATCCTCAAGGGCTGGCTTTCTTGTCGTCTTGACTAGCAATCAGAGCTACAGCACCCCCAACAACGCCAACACCAACGAGCACCGGCACCCATGGAAACCCTGCTGCACCCACAACACCGGCTTCTTGCAACATGGCGGAGCTTCTGATTTTTGCCATCTTCGCGCTCGATACTGTCATGATGCGCCCCGATTTTAGTATCAAGGCAACACCAGTTGAATAGACGACCTTGGCGCTGGCTTCCGGTCCGGCCATAATCTTATCACCGGGATTAACCGTAACAGCTTCAGAAACAGTTACAAAACCATCTCCCCGATTAACCTGAACATCACCCTGTATATCCGTCAATGTCGCAGCTTGAGCTGACATCACCATCATTAGCGACGCGATAAAAGCTCCAACCACGGTCATAAATTTAACCATTTTTCTAAATCCCCTACATT
>JAJRQA010000180.1 GCA_024280475.1 Alphaproteobacteria bacterium | reverse complement strand
CATATCTCACCAGTTTTCAGACATCACAGAAGTTCTCACAAAAGAAGCTAAGGTTCTTCGAAGCGAGGTCCACTCGTTTATTTCAAAGATACAAGCGGGTTAAGGAGGTATCAGTCCTCCTGTGAACAAAATCCAATCAGACTTCGTCAACAGTTAGCGTTTTTTGCTCATATCGCTAAAATGCATTTACTTCCGAAAAGGGACATACTGTACCATCAAGATGGTCGACATATTTCGTTTGCTATTGAGTATAAAGCGGACATATACCCCAACCGCTATTTCGGCTGATAAGCCAAAACTGGTGCCAGCCATTTCTCGGCCTTTTCCAAAGTCCAGCCCTTGCGCGCAGCGTAATCTTCCACCTGATCTTTGGCGATCTTGCCAAGACCGAAATAGCGGCTTTGTGGATGCCCGAAATACAGCCCTGAAACCGCGGCTCCTGGCCACATGGCAAAACTCTCGGTCAATTTGATGCCGGCGTTATTCTCTGCATCGAGCAAATCAAACAGGGTTTGTTTTTCCGTGTGATCTGGTTGGGCTGGATAACCAGGTGCCGGGCGGATACCGCTATAGGCTTCTTTGATCAATTCCACATTGCTCAATTTTTCATTCGACGCATAGCCCCAGAATTCGCGGCGTACCCGCATATGCATATGTTCGGCAAAGCTTTCCGCCAGCCGGTCCGCCAGCGCTTTCACCATGATCTTGTTATAATCATCATTGGCCCGCTCATAGCGAATGGCCAGATCCTCTTCGCCGATGCCAGTTGTGACAGCAAAACCGCCAATATAGTCCGCTATGCCGCTGTCTTTAGGGGCAATAAAATCAGATAGGGCAATATTGGGTTTATCCCCTTGCCGGCGCTCCATTTGCTGGCGCAAGCTATGCAATGTAGCAATCAGCTTGGTGCGGCTCTCATCCTCATAAACCTCAATATCATCGCCAACGCTATTGGCGGGCCAAAGGCCGATAACGGCTTGCGCTTTCAGCGATTTCTCATCGACAAGCTCGGTCAGCAGTTTTTGCGCATCGCCAAACAGCTCGCGCGCCGCCTCGCCCTTGACGTCATCGTCCAGAATGTCGGGATACCGCCCGCGCATTTCCCAAGTAGCAAAGAACGGCGTCCAGTCGATGGTTTCAACAAGCTGTTTGAGATCATAATCCTGAAAGCTTTTAACCCCAAGGAAAGCTGGCTTCACAGGCTTATGCGTCTCGAAATCGAGAACAAACCTGTTGGCACGCGCCACCTCAATTGGTGAGCGCGGCTTGGTCTTGCTGGCATAATTTTTAGCCATCACTTCATACTCAGTACGAATATCCCCCATATAGGCATCACGGCCGCTCTTTTCCAGCAACTTTGAGGCAACGCCCACCGCTCTTGAGGCATCGATAACATGCACAACCTGCGAGCGCTTCAAAGCGGGATTGACCTTGACGGCAGTATGAATTTTCGAGGTCGTGGCACCACCAATCATCAAGGGCAGATCAAACTCCTGGCGTTCCATCTCGCTGGCCACCGAGACCATTTCATCGAGGGAAGGAGTAATCAGACCAGACAGGCCGATAATATCAACCTTGTGCTTCTTGGCTTCATCCAGAATGGTTTGTCCCGCCACCATGACGCCAAGGTCAACGATCTCAAAATTATTACACTGCAGCACGACACCAACAATATTTTTGCCGATATCATGCACATCGCCCTTGACGGTGGCCATCAGGATCTTGCCAGCGGAGCTATTTACTCCCTCATCACCACTCTCCTTTTTTTCCGCTTCGATAAACGGCATCAGATAGGCCACGGCTTTTTTCATCACACGGGCAGATTTCACCACTTGTGGCAAAAACATCTTGCCATCGCCAAACAGATCCCCCACCACATTCATGCCATCCATCAACGGGCCTTCAATAACCTCGATGGTTTTTGTGGCGCTCTGTCGCGCTTCTTCCACATCCTCTTCCACATAGTCGCCAATGCCATTGACCAGCCCATGGGTGAGCCGAGATCCAACGTCTTTGGTGCGCCATGTCAGGTCTTTTTTCTTCTTGGCTGTCGATAGCCCTTTAAAGCTATCGGCGGCATCCAACAAGCGGTCGGTGGCATCATCGCGCCGATTGAGGATCACATCTTCGATCAACTCGCGCATCTCTGGTTTGATATCATCATAGATGGTCAGCTGCCCGGCATTAACGATGCCCATATCGAGGCCCGCTTTAATGGCATGATACAAAAACACGGAGTGCATGGCCTCGCGCACCGCATTATTGCCGCGAAACGAGAATGACAGATTAGAAATACCCCCAGAGACATGGGCATGGGGCAGATTTTCGCGAATACGTCTCGTGGCGTTGATGAAATCAACGCCGTAATTATTGTGCTCTTCAATGCCGGTGGCCACCGCAAATACATTTGGGTCAAAGATGATGTCTTCGGGGGCAAATCCCACCTCTTTGGAGAGGATATTATAAGCCCGCTCGCAAATCTCGAACTTGCGGTCTTCTGTATCCGCCTGCCCTTCTTCGTCAAACGCCATCACCACGGCAGCCGCGCCATAATGCATGACCATACGGGCCTGTTCCTTGAAATTCTCCTCGCCTTCTTTCAGCGAAATAGAATTAACAATACTCTTGCCCTGCACACATTTAAGCCCGGCCTCGATCACCGACCATTTGGAGCTGTCAATCATGATCGGCACGCGGGAAATATCAGTTTCGGATGCGATTAGGTTGAGGAAAACTTCCATAGCCTTTTCGCTATCAAGCAGCCCCTCATCCATATTGATATCAATAATCTGCGCGCCGCTCTCGACTTGCTGACGAGCTACAGAGAGCGCCGCCTCATAGTCATCCGCCTCGATCAGCTTGCGAAATTTCGCCGAACCCGTGACATTGGTGCGCTCGCCAATATTGATAAATGTCGCCGTTGTCTGTTTGGTCATGTCAACTACCCCGCCACAAATGGTTCAAGGCCTGAGAGGCGCAGTTTGGGTTCTATGTCGGGGATCTTCCTTGGCGGATAGCCCTTTACGGCATTTGCTATCGCGCGAATATGATCGGGGCTGGTGCCACAGCAGCCCCCCACAATGTTGACAAGGCCGTCTTTGGCCCAGCCTTCGAGAAAGCCAGCCGTAGTATTTGGCTGCTCGTCATATTCGCCCATTTCGTTGGGCAGGCCGGCATTTGGATAGACCGAGATCAGCGTATTGGATATTGCGGACATATCAACGACAGCCGGGCGCAGGTCTTCGGCCCCAAACGAGCAGTTGAGGCCCACCGAGAAGGGTTTTAGATGGCGCATTGAATACCAGAAAGCTTCGGGCGTCTGGCCCGACAGGTTGCGCCCTGATTTATCGATCACTGTTCCTGACACCATGATCGGCAATTCAATGCCCACTTCATCAAATACTTTCAAAACAGCATATCCGGCCGCCTTGGCGTTAAGCGTATCAAAAATGGTTTCGATGATGATGATATCCACACCGCCCTCAATCAAAGCTGTGGTCTGCTCACTATAAGCCTCCACCAGCTCTTCGAAACTGACATTGCGAAATTCGGGACGATTAACATCAGGACTGATACTTGCCGTGCGGTTGGTTGGCCCCAGCCCTCCCGCTACAAAACGCGGTTTTTCTGGTGTACTCAACTCGTCAGCTGCGGCGCGACACAATCTTGCGGCCTCGACATTGAGCTCAACCACGAATTCCTCCATGCCATAATCGGCTTGCGATATGCTGGTGGAGTTAAACGTATTGGTCTCGATAATATCTGACCCGGCCTCCAGGTAATCCATATGGATTTTTTTGATAATGTCGGGCTGGCTCAGCGTCAAAAGGTCATTATTGCCTTTCACATCCTGGCCCCAGTCCGCAAAACGCGCTTCTTGATGCCCTACCGCTGCGCTATCTGAGGGCGCCCCACGATATTCCTGTTCGCCAAGCTTATGGCGCTGGATCATTGTGCCCATCGCCCCATCCAGAACAAGGATGCGCTCACTGGCCGCTTTCTTAAGGGCTTTAATGCGTTCGTCTCTATTCATACCGACACCTGTTCCTTATTGCTTGCCGCACTGGAAGACCGCAGCCCCAGCAAATGGCAAATGGCATAGACGAGCTTTGCCTTGTTGAGTGTATAGAAATGAAATTCCTGCAATCCAGCATCCACCAGTTCCATCACCTGTTCGGCCCCAATGGCTGCCGCGATCATCTGGCGGGTTTCGACATCTTCGTTCTCCAGCCCTTCAAAGCGCTTGCCAAGCCAGTTGGGAACGCTTGCCCCGGTCATTGTCGCAAATTTTTTCACCTGCTGAAAATTGGCAATAGGAATGATCCCTGGCGTAATGGGAATAGTAATCCCAGCCCCCCGCACATCATCAAGATAGCGAAGAAAGGTTTCATTGTCGAAAAAGAACTGGGTAATTGCCCTTGTCGCCCCCGCATCGACCTTGCGTTTCAGCCAGTCGATATCAGCGGCGCGGTCTGGACTTTCTGGGTGCTTTTCCGGATAGGCACTGACCAAAATCTCGAAACCACCAATTTTGCTAATGCCTTCGATCAACTCAATGGAACTTTGATACCCCTCTGGATGAGGCTGATAGCGCTCGCCTACGCCTTCAACAGGATCGCCGCGCAGCGCTACAATATGTTTGACGCCAACGCTCTTGTAAGCCTCAATGACCTCGTCAACCTCAACCTTTGTCGCGCCAACGCAGGTCAAATGCGCCGCGGGTTTTAGATCCGTTTCCTTCAAGATGCGCGTTACCGTTGCATGAGTACGCTCACGCGTTGAGCCACCTGCCCCATATGTCACCGAAACAAATTGGGGATGCAACGGCTCTAGACGGCGAATGGCCTGCCACAGACGCTCTTCCATTTTTTCGCTCTTGGGAGGAAAGAATTCAAAACTGACCTTGATATCACCGTTTACGATATCGCGGCTTTTGCGCCCGATCGTTTGGCTCATTTTGCATGTCCTTGTATTTTGCTGGTACTGTTACGTGTACGAGCGGTACGGGTATTGGTCGCCACAAGTTTCACGCTCGTGCTCGGTGCAGCTTTTTGCGCCAACCAGAGTGACACCACCAGTTTTTCATCCGTTTTGTTTTCGTCTGCCGCCAACTGGATCATCTGCCTGGTTTCAAGCCCTGCTCGCTTCAACCAGAGCGCCATCTGAGCTTGCGAAAAGCCAAGCCGCTCATGGGCAAATTCTTCGCGAAAATTATCAAGATTGTGAGGCGCGAAATCAACAATCAACATCTGACCGCCGGGCTGTAACAGGCGCGCGGCTTCGTATACCCCTTTTTCGGGCTCAATCAAAAAATGTAGCACCTGATGAAGGACCACAAGATCGGCCTGACCATCCTCAACTGTCAGATCAATCAAATCTCCCTGGCGGACCTGACAGTGATCAAAGCGTTGATGGGCAAGACGGGAACGTGCATATTCCAACATCGAATGGGAACTATCATAGCCAATGGCTTGTTGTGTTTTATGCGCAAGCAGCTCCAGCACACGGCCAGTGCCTGTACCAAGATCCAGCAACAGATTGAAAGAGTGACCCTTTTTTTCATCTGACAGCATGTCGAGCATCGTCGCTTCGACTTTATGATCCGATATGTAAAGGGATCTGATCTGATCCCATCTGGCAGCGTTGGCCTTGAACCAGATTTGCGAAGCGGCCACTCGTGCTTCTTGTATCTTTTCAGCCCGCAAACGATCATCGCTCAACACACGGTCTTTACGATCAAGCAGGCCGATGGCCGTATGCACAAGATCTCCGACCACTGCCTTTTGCACCAAACGGCAATAGACAAACGATCCTTCACGAAAGCGCTCAATCAGACCCGCCTCGTCAAGCAACCGCAAATGGCGCGAAATCCGGGGCTGGCTTTGGTCCAGTATATTGGCGAGATCAGAAACATTAAGCTCGCGCACGGCAAGTAGCGCGAGTATACGCAAGCGCGTAGCTTCGCCAGCGGCTTTCAATGCCACCAATAGCTGATTTGTGCTGATCTGCTGCGCCACGTAAATTGGGCCTTCTTTACTTGAATTTAGATATAAAGCTTTCTTTATGCGCTTGCGCAGCATGATGCAAGGCAAAACCTCTTAAATCTATTTATAGTTGTGTTAATATTTAATACACGCATATAGTGCACTTTTGCCTGACTATATCATTCATACTTTTGATGAGGGCCGCTTGAAATGAAAACGTCAGCATATTTTATAGATGATGCGCCGCTGCAAATACTTTTTTTTGACGAGGACTCCTGTAATGGTGGCAATTTCTTCAACTCTGGTCTGGGGACCACCTGGTTTGACTATGATTTGCACCTAGTTGAAAATATTGCCGAGGCAACAGATTTTCTCCAACCGGTAAAACAAAACGAGCGAGCGCTTGATCTGGTCTTTATCTCCAACATGATCTGGTCAAAGGGAGGAGAGCAATTGGTCAAACAAATTCGCTCAAACCAACGCTTGATCCGCTTACCTGTCTATTGCGTTGCCGCTTGCTCCCACAAGCTTGTTGTGGGCAACGCCAATTGCATGAATAAGGACTGGCGCCATGCTACCAATTGCAATCACTATTCAAAAGCGGCCGCCGAACCCTTCGAACGCTATTTGGCCGCCGACCACCCAGCCCACCTGCACGGCATCCTTTGCGGCAATAATATTGCTGATCAGATGAGCACAATCATCGACAATATGAACCAGTACTGGTTCAACTCTGGCACTGTCTGATCACTGGTCAATCAGTCCCACATTTGGCAAAAGACAACCCCTTGTGATTTTGTTATAGTCCCGCATTGGAACCTTAATTTCACTGGGACGGTCATAGCTCATGAATAAAACGCAACGCTCTGAACTGCTGATGCCAGCTGGTTCACTGGAGAAACTCAAAGCAGCCATTTTATACGGGGCTGATGCAGTCTATATGGGCACGCCCGACCTGTCCTTGCGCGTCAAATCCAAAATGACGCTTGAAGACGTTGTCGAGGGCATTACCTATGCCCATGCCCGCGGCAAGAAGGTCTATCTGACGCTCAACTTGTTCTCTCACAATAAAGATATCGACAAGCTACCCGCCTATGTGGAGACCGTGCGATCCGTAAAACCAGACGGGCTGATAGTTGCCGATCCTGGCGTTTTCAGCATGGTCAAAAAAGCAGCTCCCGAACTAGAGCTGCATATTTCGACACAGGCCAATGTCTGCTCCTGGCAATCAGTGAAATTTTGGGAAGATCTTGGCGCCAAGCTTTGTGTGCTGGCCCGAGAAGTCTCGTTCGAAGAACTCAAGGAAATTCGCGAGAAATGCCCCGATATCAAACTGGAGACCTTCATTCACGGCTCCATGTGCATGACCTATTCGGGGCGTTGCCTGTTATCAAATTTCCTTACCGAACGCGGTGCCAATCAAGGTGCTTGTGCCAATAGCTGCCGCTGGAAATACAAGGTCCACATGAAAATGAAGGACGGCACTCTCAAAGAGCTGCACCTCACCGAAGAGAATATGGAGCTGTTTGAATTCTTTTTGGAAGAAGAGTGCCGCCCTGGAGAGCTGATGCCGATTGAAGAAGATGACCGCGGCTCCTATATCCTCAATTCAAAAGACCTCAACTTGATGCCCCGGCTCGACGAGCTACTGGCCATTGGCGTTGATAGCCTCAAAGTCGAGGGCCGCGGCAAAAGCATCTATTATGCTGCCCTCACAGCACGGGCCTACCGGATGGCGATCGACGACTGGTATGAAGACCCCAAAGGCTTTGATCCCTCGCCCTATATGGCTGAACTCAACACCATTCCCAATCGCGGCTATACCCTTGCCTTTCATGATGGCCGCCTCACCAATTATGGCCATAGCTATGAGATGAACTGGAATTTCGCCTCCTACGAATATGCAGCAATTATCCAAAGCGTCGAATCTGACGCCTTTATCATCGAGGTAAAAAACAAGCTTGTTGCCGGCGATGTCCTAGAGTTCGTATCCCCGACACGGCGCGACATCATGCTTTTGCGCATCTATGAATTTATTGATGCTGTGAGCGGGCGCACCAGTGAAGTGGTGCAGGCCAGTGAAAAACCCGTCATACGCCTGCCCTTTGATCTGTTCGATCACGAAACGGTTGATGGCCTGATTAATGACTTTCCGGCGCAAACCATCATCCGCAAGGAAAAAGCCCTCACCGATGAACAATGGAACCAGATCAAGCTCGACTTTGAAGCCGGTAAATTCGAGCTGGGAGAAGGACAGGAAAAGCGCTATCTCGATAAACGGAACGATCTGATTAGCGCTCTTGCTGACAAGCAAAACACCCGCGCACCCAAAACCCGCCGTATCGGCCTTGAGGGCTGCTGTGGCAAGGGATGCAATGGTTGCCTGATGTTCTGGCATGAACCTAAATACGCCAAAGCGCGGGCTTTGTTAGCCAGCAAAAAACCAGGGTCCATGCTGGAGCGCAATATGCGCGAGGATTTGATTGAGGGATAATTTTTTATAATTTGGCTGTTTGGAATCGCTCCAGGTTCATGATAGGCAAGGGCAAAGCTGAGCGAACCCGTCACAAGGATCATCAAAACACTATGCTTGCCATCATTTCTCCGGCCAAAAAACTCAAATTTGAAACGCGCGATTCCGCGCTGGATACCAGCGAGCCGGTTTTTCCAAAAGAGACCAATCAGCTCATCGCGGTGGCTCGCAAACTGACCCGTGCGGATTTGCGTCAAATGATGAAAATCAGCGACAAGCTGGCCGATCTCAACTATCAGCGTTTCCAGACTTTTCGCAAATCGCCCAATGAAAACGAAACCAAACAAGCCGTCATGGCCTTTGCAGGTGATACCTATACCGGGCTTGAAGCTGATACACTCAGCAAAAAAGACCTGGCTTTTGCACAAAATAATCTGCTGATCCTGTCTGGCCTCTATGGCTTGCTCAAACCTCACGATCTTATCCAGCCCTATCGGCTTGAAATGGGCCGCAAGTTAAAAACCAAACGCGGCGAAACCATCTATGCCTTTTGGGGCGACCGTATTGCCGAGCAGTTGGACGAGCAACTCAAAGGGCACAAGCACCCCATTATCATCAATCTGGCCTCCAACGAATATTTCAAAGCTGCCAAGACCAAGGCCTTGAAGGCCCGCGTCATCAATATGGTATTCAAGGAACAAAAAGACGGTGAGCATAAAATCATCGGCCTTTTTGCCAAGCGCGCAAGGGGCACCATGGCACGCTATATGATCCAAAACCGCATCGAGCGCCCCGACGATCTCAAGAAATTTGCACAAGATGGTTATAAATACCGCCCGGCAATGTCCGACAATGATCATTGGGTGTTCACAAGAAAGCAGCCATAAGGAGCCGCAAATGCCGTCCCTTGAACTTATCATCGGCAACAAGAACTATTCCTCATGGTCGATGCGTCCCTGGCTTGCCATGAAGGTCATGCGAGTACCGTTCTTGGAAACGCTCGTCAAACTTGATGTCGAAAATCATTGCGACGACTTGATTGAATATTCTCCCTCCAAAAAAGTGCCGGTCCTGAAGCACGGCACATTAACGGTCTGGGACAGTCTCGCCATTCTTGAATATCTGGCAGAACAAAACGCTGACAAAGCTTTTTGGCCCGCCGATAGCGCCAAACGCGCCCGTGCTCGGTCGATCTCAAACCAAATGCACGCGGGATTTACCGACCTGCGCAATGAATGTCCCATGAATATGCGCCGCAAACCCGGTACAATTGATGTCTGTGCTGGCGTCAAGCGAGATGTTGCGCAGATTGAAGCGCTGTGGCGAGCCGCTCTTGAAATATCGCACGGGCCATTTTTGTTCGGCGACTTCTCCATAGCGGACGCCATGTATGCCCCCATTGTCAATCGCTTGCAGGTTTACAAACTCACAAGCGACCAAACCGCCCTCGCATATTGTGACACCATAACAGCCCTGCCAGCCTGGAAAGAATGGGCGGCGTCAGCGCACAACGAACAATGGAGCATCGATCATGCGGAAATATAACTCATGGAATTTCTAGGGTTTGAGCAAGTCAGCGTCGGTATGCTGGCGCTGCTTTTTTGCGTGGCGCTTGTTGCTGGCTTTGTTGATTCTGTGGCGGGCGGCGGAGGATTGATCGCCTTGCCGGCTTTGCTATATACCGGCATCACGCCTCTACAGGCTCTGGCGACCAACAAGCTGCAAGGCAGCTTTGGCACCTTTGCTTCAACGCTCAATTTCTACCGCCACGGCCATATCGATCTCAAGCTAATGCTTCCAGCTGTTTTCCTGACCTTTATTGGGGCTGCCATTGGAACGCTGGCCGTGCAAATGTTTTCCGCTGACTTTTTGCGCCTGTTTATGCCCATTGCACTTGTTGGTATTGTCATCTTCTTTGCCTTGCAGCCAAAACTTGGAGAACAGGATCGACATCATCGCATTGGCATTTGGAGCTTTGCGGCCCTGTTTGGTTTCACTCTTGGATTCTATGACGGTTTTTTTGGTCCCGGAACCGGAGCCTTTTTTACGCTCGCCTTTGTTTTATTGCTCGGCTTTAATCTGGTCAAAGCCACCGCAAACACGAAATTGCTCAACTTCATCAGCAATATAACCTCCTTGTCCTTCTTCATTGTTGGCGGTCATGTTGTTTGGTCTTTGGGCCTCGTCATGGCTATTGGTCAATTCGCAGGTGCAACTATTGGATCACACATGACCATCCGTCACGGGGCTAGCCTCATCCGACCACTGGTGATCATCATGTCGTCAGCAATGGCGTTAAAGCTGCTCTATGACAATTTCTCGGGTTGAGAGGCTCAATCCCTATTTCGACACAATTTGGATTGCTTTTCGTGTTTGAAAAGGGCTTACGGGCCTCAAAAATATTCTGGAAGCGGACCATATGTCGATATTGCGTATATCAGTTAGTTTTTTAATAAACACCGCTCTCCTTATGATGCTGGCATCTTGCGCCTCGTTTCCGGTGTCATCCAGCGGTGACATCCCACTTCAAAAACCTGTTAAGCTACATTATAAGGAAACCGGAAAAGGGGATCCTGTTTTATTGCTGCATGGACTGGGCGCGAGTTCTTATGCATGGCGCTATGTCACCCCTGAACTTGCCAAAACCCATCGCATCATTGCCCTGGACCTCAAGGGATTTGGACAATCAGATAAACCGCGTGACAATAAATATTCCTTGTTTGATCAAGCCGAACTCGTCGACAAATTCATTCGCAAACACAAACTCAAGCGATTGACGCTGGTTGGCCATTCCTTTGGCGGCGGCATTGCGCTGGCTCTGGCCATCAAGGATCAAAAACGCCGCAAACCACGGCTCAAAAAACTTATCCTGATCGACAGTATTTCTTACAAACAGGAAATTCCATGGGGCATAGCTCTCATGCGGACGCCGATCATTTCTGAATTAGGCATTGCGCTCATACCGCCAGAAATGCAAATGAAAATCGCCTTGCAATTTGCCTATCACGACAATAGCAAAATACCGCCAGAAGCACCGCGTGAATATGCTAAGCAGATCAGTTCTCCAGAGGGCAAATATGCTTTATTGCGGACTGCTGCGCAGCTCATGCCGGAAAACATTGAGCAGTTCACAAAAAAATATCGCGATCTTAAAATAAAGACGTTGCTCATCTGGTGCCAGCGCGACGGTATTGTGCCTGTCGCCTATGGCAAGCGCCTCTATAATAATCTGCCCAATGCCAGAATGCATATTTTGCCCGAGTGCGTACACCTGCCGCAAGAAGAACTGCCACAACTGACATCGAAGCTGATGAGTGATTTTATGCGCGAAAAATAGCAGATACCTATTGTTGTCGCACTATTCCCCAAATTCTGCCTTGTTCCAAAGGCAAGGTCAAACTCAACGAAACCAGCGACTTCAAGCTTCCCTCGCACCCCCCAACTCCGCGACAGGACCAAAACTATGAACATTTCGTCCACTATGCGTTCAACAATGAGATCACACCTCGTGATCGCTACACTCTTGCTTGCCCCTGTGCTGGCTGGATCTAGCATTGCCAAGGCTGATAGCAGCGATATTGCCAATTCCCTGCCAGCTCAAATCCCAGAAATCCTAACCGGAGGCAGTTGGAACAATGGCACCGTAGGCGGTGTTTATCGAGCCGTGGTCGTGATGTCCAAAGCGCAAGAGCAAAAAACCAACCTGTCCGAGAAATCACAGAATATTTCGTCCCCAAGCAGCAAGAACAAGCCTGTAACCGAGCGCAAGGCGGAAGTCTTTATCCAGTGGATCTCCCATGAAAATGGAAAAGCGAACGCTAAAATCGTCAAAACGGTCAGCATCAGAGAATTTAACGAAAAGCAGTTGCGGCATGCATTTCTGGCGATGGATACGCTGATAGACAATGAAATGACCTTGCTGGTGACCTCCTATGACGAGGGCAGTGACAAGGATATCTCGATTTCCGTCAAAGCGACAACACCTGGCAAATATGAAACTTCAAACGGCGCTCAATAGGCGCTGCTATATGGCTTGCTGCTTAACTTTACCATGTGCAAATTGTCACTCCAAGCTTCATTCATTTGACACAAGCAAAGCCCCTGTCTACATTCACGCCAACAAAGGGTCCGCAATGATGATGGATCCCAATGAATTCCCACTCCATAAGAATTCAAACCAACTCCAATTTGGGTTTAACAAAGCGTACGCATGAAATTTACTGAGCTCGCCCTGAGCGATCCTATCCTTAAGGCCATTGAGGCCGCCGGTTATACCGAAGCTACTCCCATTCAGGAAAAGGCAATCCCTGCTGCGCTAGAAGGACGTGATGTTCTTGGCATTGCTCAAACAGGCACAGGCAAAACGGGCGCTTTTGTGCTGCCGATGATTGCCCGTCTTGAAAAGGGCCGCGCCCGGGCTCGCATGCCCCGCTCGCTGATCCTTGCCCCAACTCGGGAACTGGCCGCTCAGGTTGCTGAGAACTTCGAGACCCTTGGTGCCAACCACAAGCTCAATATGGCGTTGTTGATTGGCGGCGTTTCGTTTGACAAGCAATCCGCCATCCTGGACCGGGGAGCCGATGTCCTGATCGCCACACCAGGCCGCTTGATGGATCATATGCAGCGCGGCAAAGTGATGCTCAATGCTATTGAAATTTTAGTGATTGATGAAGCCGATCGCATGCTCGATATGGGCTTTATTCCCGACATTGAGAAAATTGTGAAAATGCTACCGTTCACACGCCAGACTCTGTTTTTCTCAGCCACCATGCCTCCAGTGATCCAAAAACTTGTGCGTGACTATCTGCATAATCCTGAACGCATCGAAGTTGCGAGGGCCTCCACCACGGCAAGCACGATCACTCAGAAATTTAAATTCATCTCACAAAACACGCCCGCCATGAAACGCGACGCCTTGCGCGAGCTAATCGCATCCGACAATGTAAAAAATGCCATTATCTTTTGCAATCGCAAAAGAGATGTAGGTATCTTGCAGCGCTCCCTTACAAAACACGACTTCAATGCCGGCGCACTGCATGGGGATATGGATCAACATTCTCGCACGGAAACACTTGATGCGTTCAAAAATGATAAGATCAAATTTTTATGCGCCAGTGATGTCGCTGCGCGCGGTCTCGATATACCCAATGTTTCTCATGTCTTTAATTTCGATATTCCGCGCCATGCCGAGGATTATGTTCATCGCATCGGCCGCACTGGACGTGCCGGCAATAAAGGTACAGCCATCTCACTGATCACCTCTGCTGACCGCGAAGATCTGGCGAGCATTTTCGAATTATGCAAAATCACCGACCCTGCCTGGATTGACGGCGAACCAGGCGATGGTGGTTCTGAACGTTCTGGGCGCAACAGACGTGAAAGGGTACCCGCCAAGGGGCGTGACAAAGCCCCCAAACGCGAAGCGAAAACAGAACCAACTGCGGAGAATAACACCACCACCAAAACGGATCCTGCCCCTAAAGAAGCTGCGCAAACCGCGCGCCCTGCTCAAGAAAATACTGCAGAGAAACCGGGCAATGAGAAACCCTCAAGAAGTCGCCCGGCCAAAGAGAATCGCCCCACTGGCAATCGCAACAACAATGATCGAGGCCGTGGACGCCAAGGTAAAAACAACGTTGTTGGCATGGGAGATCACGTACCTGCATTTATGATGAAATCGGTAAAAACCATTCGTTAGATCAGGTTTCATATCCACAATAAAAAGCCTGTCAATCTGTTGATTGACAGGCTTTTTCGTTTTCAATATCCGAGCACGGAATTTGCTATCCATTATTGAGCGGAGCCCTGTAACATTGCTCGCACAGCATCCAGTCTGGCAGCAAGATCCGTATCGAACGATTTGGGATCAAGCGCGGGCGCTTCGGTTTCTGGTGCAGGCACCGCCAGATCGGCAACAGGGGCAACGGCCGCAATTTCAGCCACCGCCTCAACAACTGGAGCGGCAACCTCTGGCGCGGCCACTTCCTCAACGACAGGTGCAGCAACCTCAGGCGCAGCTACTTTCTCAATAACAGGAGCGGCAACCTCTGGCACAGCTACTTCCTCAATAACAGGAGCGGCAACCTCTGGCACAGCCACTTCCTCAATAACAGGAGCGGCAACCTCTGGCACAGCCACTTCCTCAATAACAGGAGCGGCAACCTCTGGCACAGCCACTTCCTCAACGACAGGTGCAGCAACCTCAGGCGCGGCCACTTCCTCAACGACAGGTGCAGCAACCTCAGGCGCGGCCACTTCCTCAACGACAGGTGCAGCAACCTCAGGCGCGGCCACTTCCT
>JAJRQA010000179.1 GCA_024280475.1 Alphaproteobacteria bacterium | reverse complement strand
GCCGGGCATTGCCCGCCCGTCTGAGGCGACGCGTTAGCGTGAATAGCCGAGAGATAACAGAAAATCCGACCATTGGGAGGCAAGCTCGAGCGAGCGCCGGGCATTGCCCGCCCGTCGGAGGCCACGCGTTAGCGTGAATAGGCGTGAGACGTACACAGACCATGAGACCAAAGAAAGCTACCAGCAGGCTCGCGCGATGGATGTGCAATTATATTCTTGTCCAAAGAACCACAAATGTTCTTTGCACTTTTTAAAACGCCATTGCACCTTTATGGATTTCAAGCCGCGTTTTTTGCGAAAGGCTTCTATATCGGACGCCAGCAAGTCGTCAGCATATTTTTGTGCGACAGCTTTGCCGTGATCAACGCCAGCGGTTGAGATGCGCACGCAATTATTGCCTTGAAGGGTCACTCTGGGCCCGCTGGATTGGATGGCGCCAGCAGTGTGGGGGAGGGCGCACAAGCTGAGAAAAACTGCGCTTACGAGATACTTGTTCAGCGATTTCATTGGTCGTTAGGTTCCCTGTTAATTGCAATACACCTGCAGGATACGAAGATGTTAGAGCAATTTAACGTCAAAGAATATTTGTTTTACGGCCTCTTTGCACAAAAAAAGAGCGTAGTGCTAAAAATAGCAATGCGCTCTTTCTCAATGGTTTTAAAATCAGCCAGGACTAGTTGCCTTTGGCGGCCTTGTTCGAGAAGCTAAGCTTGGCTTCTGTCGACGCCATGACATCGTTGGTGAATTTGGGACTGTCGCCAAGAGCAATGCGGGCATTGCAAATGGTACCGCAATGGTAAGAGCTGCGGATGCGACCGCGTTGCACGATGACAAGGCCACTTTCGTTGCTGGTATTGACATGTACTTTTTTGTTGAGAATCTGGCGATTGTTCTCATCAAGCAGAATGATATTGGTATGTCCGGCAGATTTGCCCGTAAAGACCAGCACATTTTTGCTCTGCAAGGCCACGTCGGCGATAGCAGGGTTGCCAATGATGACCTGATGTACAGGGCGGCTCAGTTCGACAATCTTGGCTTCATCAATGAGAACATTGATGGGGGCAGCTGACGTGCTGGAGGCAAACAAGCCCAGCGAAAGAATGGAAAACAGGGCAGAAATGATCAATCTTTCCATGATCACCAGGTGTTTGATTTTCTGAAATTGCATTTTAAATACTCACTATTCTGGCTACATTAATAATCATTAGACAAGCTTATGGTGAAGGAAGTGTAAATTTGACTGATTATCGCGATGATTGTTGAGGGTGCAAGAGCCAGGCAGGGGGCGCATATATATTGTATATATTAAAAAAACATAATTTTTACAGGGTGTTAATAGTAAGATTGATAATATTTCAAAAGCGTTCTGCTAACCATGTCTTTTAGGAGCGTGGCAATAAATTTCTCCTATTTTGGGCTTTCGTACAAGCAGAGAGCACTTCACTTATCTGGTGAGTGTTTGTTGTTTGAATTCAGTACTGTGTAAATGTGAAATACGTAGGAGTATTATAATATGACTAAATTTGTAGCTCGTTTTGCGAATGACGAATCTGGCGCCACTGCTATTGAGTATGGCCTCATCGCTTCTGGTATCGCTGTAGCGATCATCGTTGCTGTTCAGAGCATCGGTACAAAACTTGACGCGATGTTCGATTCGATCGGTACGAAGATCGACACATCAGTCGACTAGTCTTGATCATTCACGCTTTTTGTGTGATGTCAAAAAAGACCGCTCTTCGAAAGAAGGGCGGTTTTTTTGTTTGGGATGATGTCGGCCAGAATTTGGGCTGAGTCTTAAACTCGCTGGTCAATCAGGATTGGTCTTTGCAGTCATATGAACAATGTTCAAGATTGGTTAACTATATAATCGGTGACCGGATAAATTAATTTTGGTAACTATTCGAATTAACAAGATAGCAACAAATTCTGAGTAACTTGAGCATCAGTTCAGACAATGACAGAGCGACCCAACCGGGTATCATCTGTGACTGAACGTTGTGCTGTGTAAATGTAAAATACGTAGGAGTATTATAATATGACTAAATTTGTAGCTCGCTTTGCTAATGACGAATCTGGTGCCACTGCTATTGAGTATGGCCTCATTGCTTCTGGTATCGCTGTTGCGATCATCGTCGCTGTTCAGTCAATCGGAACCAAGCTCGACGCTATGTTCGATTCAATTGGTACGAAGATCGACACTGCAGTAGACTAAGTCTTGATTGTCACGCCCTATGCGTGATGTCTGGGAAGACCGCTCTTCGAAAGAAGGGCGGTTTTTTCTTTTTCTAATCCAAAACTTTGAGAGGCTGAAAACGCGTTAGTAAAATATCAATTCACAACTGCTAGCCTATGGTTCTGGTTGGTGTCGATTGACATTCGATTATTGTTTCAAAGCTTGCGATATGCAGGAGAGTTTGTATGCGTTCAACAACAATGTCTGCCGATCGGAATTGGCTCGGGATATTTTTTTCTCTTCGAGGCCAGGGCTTCGGGTCACAGTTAGTGGCGAGCCTGAAAGTCCATTTTTTCTTATTCATTCTTGTGGCGGCTTATCTGGCGGGACTAGCTTTTGCAATCCACCTTGTTGTTCAACCAGTTGAATTGACATTTATGGGGCTCATGACTAAATTTATTGGTCTTGTGCCGACAACGCTGCTTGGCGTTGTCATTCTGCGTTTTATGCACATGGTATATTACGTGCGGCCCGAACACCCCATCGCTCATCTGGCCAAGGATTCGTGGCAGTTTCTGTCTGATCGGACAAGACTATTAAACGCTCTTCCTGTCACCTTCGCACTGGTGTTGGTTATTTACTGTTTTGCCATCATCAAGAATATTATTCCCGTGATCAATCCTTACTCTTGGGATCTATCATTGATGGAGCTTGATCGCCTGCTTCACTTTGGCGTTGATCCCTGGCGTATTCTGCATCCAATTCTTGGCTATTGGCCGATTACATTTGTAATCAATATTATTTACAATTTGTGGTTTGTTGTTATTTGGGTCGTCTGGATTGCCCTGGCCTTTGCGACCAAACAAAGTGAGTTGCGTTTGCAATATCTCACGACCTATTTCCTTGTCTGGACAATTGGTGGATCGTTACTGGCGATTGTTTTTTCTTCTGTAGGACCTGCTTATTATGGTCATATTGTTGAGGGTACAGATCCCTATGCGCCGTTGATGAATTATCTGCGAGAGGTGCATGCTTTTATTCCTCTTTGGGCGATCCAGACCCAGGATATGTTGTGGCAGGCCTATATCAATAATAAAGACTCATTTGGTTCTGGTATTTCCGCGATGCCCAGTATGCATAATACCACTGCATTCATCATCGCTTTGCTGGGATGGCGGGTCAATCGCGCGGCAGGCATTGCAGGCTCCTTGTTTGCGCTGTTTATATTTCTTGGGTCTATTCATCTTGGCTGGCATTATGCGGTCGATGCCTATCTGGGCTTCGCGATTGCCGGTTTTTGCTGGTGGATTTCTGGTCATTTTGCACGCTGGTATATGGCCCAGCCTTACGTACAGCGTAATTTGAGTAAGCAACAAGAGGCTTGATTCTCCACTCTTTTACGAGCGGTTTACTCCCGTATGTTACGGTTCATGTGATAAGAAGATGAATACTGATTTAGAAGGTTTGATTTAATGCTTGAAATTGCCATTCTGACAATTTTCCCGTTGGCCATGCTGATATCTGCCAGCATGGATATTTTGACAATGACCATTCCCAACAAGATTACCCTGGCGTTGGTCGCTGGTTTCTTTGTATTGGCCCCATTTGTGGGGCTGGGCTGGATGGACCTGGCAATACATATAAGCTTGGCGTTCGGTTTATTGCTGATCGGCATGTTTATGTTTGCGATGGGCTGGATTGGGGGAGGGGACGCCAAACTGTTTGCTGCAACTGGTCTGTGGCTTGGTTATTCCACCCAAATGTTCGAATATGCCCTTTATGCCAGTTTGATGGGCGGCGTGCTGACCCTGGCGATTTTGAAATTGCGGGCACTGCCTGTCATACCCTGGTTTATGAATTTCAAATGGATGCTGCGTCTGCATGACCCAGATGAGGGGGTGCCTTATGGAGTTGCCCTGGCTGCCTCGGCTTTGCTGATCTATCCCCATTCCATATGGATTACTGGTATCTTGTAAAAGAATCGGTTGATTAAAACCGCTGATTTGTTTTTTTAACAGCGTTGAAATGCCCAAAAAAATAGAAACAGACCGTTTATTATATTAAAACCCCGCAATTTTGCGGGGTTTTTTTGTGTCCGTATCAAGGCAATCCAAAAATGATACGGCCATTAATACTCCATTGACCATGTTGCGCGACACTGAGTTCAGAATTTTAGTGAAACCGTTCGAGTCGAAGGACCAAAGTCAAATGAATCGCGGAAGAATTATCGTATTGGTGATGGCAGTGGCATGTGCCGGTCTGGCTATGATGCTAATGAAAAATATGGTCAAAGGCCCCCAAACCAAGATTGTGAAACAGGAAGTTTCAGAAATCCAGGTCTTAGTCGCAAAAGCAGATATTGGCCTTGGTGGTCGCCTTAGACCACACGACATGAAATGGCAGGCTTGGCCGGGTTCAGCTGCAAAGGGATATATTACCAAAAGACGTAATCCCAAGGCGATCAAGGAATTCACTGGATCTGTTGCACGTGTTTCAATTGGCCTGGGTGATCCGATCCGAGCCAAGAAACTTGTCAAAGCTGATCAGGGCGGCGTCATGGCAGCAATTTTGCCATCTGGTGTTCGAGCGATCTCTATTGAGGTTAGCAACGCCGCTGGCGTGAGTGGCCTTATTTTGCCAAATGACCGCGTCGATCTTATCTTGACGACCAAAACCGGTCGCGGTGGTGACAAGAAGTCCGCCAGTGAAACATTGTTGAACAATGTGCGGGTACTGGCAATTGGCACAACGTTCGAAACGAAAAATAAGCAAAAGTCCATGAAAGCCAAAACAGCGACATTGGCACTTACGCCAAATCAGGTGGAAATTGTCACCCAGGCCAGATCGCGCGGAAAAATCTGGCTGTCGCTGCGCTCCTTGACAGATTCGGCTGAAATGCAAGGTCCCTCAAAAAAACGTCGGGCCGGTTCTTCGAGCGTCAAAATGTTGAAATTTGGAGTTGCTTCTCAGGCATTTGGTGTCGAATAGGCTGCTCGCATTCACCGAGTAATCTGACGCCTAGGCTGACGGTAAGTAGATATTATTTTAGAAGGTTAGTGTGATGATGAAGATCAAGAACAAGCTGGCGGCACCCATATCGCTGATTGCTGCGGGACTTCTTGCAATGTCCGTTTTTATATTACCAGGTGGTGCGCAGTTGCAAGCCGCTGAGCCAGGCAACGGCAAGAATGCCTCGATCCTCCATATTTCGTCTGTAGACGCCCAAAAGGGTCCGAAATATGTCAAGATCGGTCTTGGCAAATCCATGGTGCTGGAGCTTCCACGTCCTGTACGAGACGTGCTGGTTTCCAATCCAAAATTGATGGATGCCGTCGTTCATACCTCTAATCGCGTCTATTTGATCGGCCTCAAGGTCGGTCAGGCCAATGCCTTCTTCTTTGATCGCGACGGCAAGCAGATCCTGACGCTTGAAGTCAGTGTTGAACAAGATATGGAGCCGGTCAAACGTTTGTTGAGCCGTCTTATTCCAGGTAGCAATATCAATCTGGAAAGCATCAATGACAATGTCATTATGACGGGTTCGGTTCGCACGCCCGCGCAATCAAATCGCGCCTCTGATATTGTTGGCCGTTTTATTGCCAAAGGCGGTAAGGAAAAAGAAGGCGCCAAGCGCGTCGTCAACATGTTGGCGGTTGAAGCCCGCGAGCAGGTTATGCTCCAGGTCAAAGTCGTTGAGATGAACCGGGAAATCATCAAGCAACTGGGTGTCAATCTTGGTGCAGTGGCAACGTCTGGCAATCTGACTTACAGCTTGCTGTCGAGCACGCCATTTTCAGCGCTTGGTAAAGATGTCATCGAAGGTGTGCCGGGGATGTCAAACGGTGCTGGACTTTTCGGCGGAACAAATAAATTTTCGGTCAATGCCATGCTGAAGGCCATGGAGCGTAACGGCATGACGCGGACTCTTGCAGAGCCAAACCTGACAGCGATTTCAGGTGAAACCGCGAAGTTCCACGCCGGTGGCGAATTCCCAATTCCGGTCGCATCGGACAATAATTCGATCTCGGTCGAATGGAAGAAATTTGGGGTTTTGTTGAACTTCACACCCGTTGTCTTGTCAGAAGGCCGGATTTCCTTGCAGATCAAATCTGAAGTCAGTGAACTGTCTCAAGAAGGTGCTATTCAGGTCGGTGGAATCACATTGCCGGCAATCGCCACACGCAACGCTGAATCAACTGTTGAATTGCCAAGTGGTGGAGCCTTGATGATGGCGGGTCTTATATCGTCAAAAACACGTCAGGCCGTCAATGGATTGCCGGGCCTGAAAAACCTGCCCGTTCTTGGAATGCTTTTTAAAAGTCGTGACTTTGTCAAACAAGAATCAGAACTGACGATTATTGTCACCCCTTATATTGTCAAGCCGGTTTCAGCCCGCAAATTGACATCCAGCGATGTGGGTTTTGCTCCAGCCTCTGACGCCAAAGCAAATCTGTTAGGTCATTTTAACCGGATTTACGGGCGCCGTGGACGTATGCCGCGCGGACGCCAGCACGGTGATTATGGTTTCATCGTCGAGTAATTACGGGAATTTCAAGGAGTATTTTCAATGTCTTATGTGCAGACCCAGATGCTTTCAAGCAAGAGAAGTTTTATGAGCAAAAAATCGATGATGATCAAGATTACTGTCGGATGTATTTTGGCAATCGGTCTGGCAGGGTGTGAAGCTTATAAGGACCGGCCGATCAAGGTTGGGAAAGTGTTGATCACAAATCCAAAAGGAAATCATCCAATTAGGGTTTCCAAGCAGATGATCAAGATGCACATTCCTGTTCGTCGTGGGGATTATGGCCTCAATGCTGAAAAGAAAATGGAACTGGGCAATTTTGTCGACCAGTATCGCCGTGAGGGGGAGGGACGCTTGATCTTGTCCGCTCCTGCTGGGCAGCCAAATGAAGTGGCGGCATTCAACGTTTTGAATGATGTAAGGGACAGCATGAAATCTCATGGCATCGTGCGCCAGATGGTAAAGCTTTCTCCTTATTCACCCAAGGGTGATCCTGAAGCGCCGATTGTTGTTTCCTATCTAGGTTACAAGGCCGAGGGTCCAAAATGTGGACCTTTGACAAGGGACATTGGTGGTGAACGACGCAATCTTCCTTATGAGCAACATTCATGTGCGACCCAGGCCAATATCGCTGCCATGGTTGCCAACCCCAAAGACCTTGTTGAGGCTCGCGATGAGACACCTCGCTCTGGCGAACGCCGGGATCAGCTCTGGGATAGATATGTCAAGGGCGACAGCACTGAAACGAAAAAATCAAGCGATCAGAAGCAAACTCTAGGCAGTTCGGTAGGAAACTAATATGAGCAGCGTCGAATATACACAAACAGACACACATATCGGAACCGATGATAACCAGCGAAAAACTTCGCAGGAATCAATGGACCGGAGTCGCGTGGTGCCTCGCATCACCATTCAGGCTTTTTGCGAAAACGAAGAGACCGCTAACGCGATTTCCAACGCTTCGGGAGACCGGCGGCTCGCAAAGTCACATGTGACGGTACAGATGGGGGGAGCGCGAGCTGCCAACAGCTTTTATCAAAGCGCGCCAACGCCCAATCTGATCATCATCGAAAGTCAGGCCGAACGTGACGCCATGCTGAGCGATCTCGATAAGCTGGCTGAATCATGTGATGCTGGCACCAAGGTGCTGGTCATCGGTATGGTCAATGATGTGGTACTTTATCGCTCGCTGATGCAGCGCGGTGTCAGTGAATATATGGTTGCACCGCTCGAGCCTTATCAGGTGATCGAGGCGATTGCCAATCTGTATGCCGATCCAGATGCAGAGCCCGTTGGCGAAGTCATTGCTTTTGTTGGGGCAAAGGGCGGTAGTGGCTCTTCAACCATCTGTCACAATACCGCTTGGGCAATGTCGAAAATTACCGATACAGATGTTGTGATCTCTGATTTTGATCTCGCATTTGGCACTGCTGGTCTCGACTTTGATCAAGACCCCGTGCAGGGGATTGCTGACGCCTTGTCAGCACCTGAGCGTCTCGATGAAGTGTTGCTTGATCGCCTGCTCACCAAATGTTCTGAAAATCTTAGCCTGTTCGCAGCGCCTAGTACCCTTGATCATGTCTATGACCTGTCGGAAAAACAGTGCTCAACCGTGGTCGATGTCATGCGCTCAAATCTGCCATATGCCTTTGTGGATATTCCTCACATGTGGACAGGTTGGTCGCGTCAAATGCTGGTTCATGCGGATGATATTATCATCACCGCGACCCCTGATCTTGCCTCCTTGCGCAATACAAAAAATCTGATCGACTTGATTGGCAAAGAACGCACAAATGATGCACCCCCACATATTGTGCTCAATCAGGTCAATGTTCCTAAACGGCCGGAGATTTCCGTTGCAGATTTCAATAAATCTCTTGATAGGGATGTCGATTTCGTTATCGATTTCAATCCACAGCTTTTTGGAACAGCTGCGAATAATGGTCAAATGATCCTGGAATTTGAGCCCAAAGCCAAAGCTTCAGAACAATTTAACGACCTGGCTTCAAAGATTGCTCGTATATCCGATCAAAATGTTGAAACGGGCTCAGCGTTTGCAAAACTTCTTGGGAAGTTAAACCGCAAATAACAGGATGAGAATAGATGTTTGGGAAACGAAGTGAGACCGATAGTTCGGCAAATGGACGGGCCATTACTCCTGTTCAAGCAACTGCCAGTTCGCCAGCAATGGATGAACTGGTTCCTGATGTGGTTGCCGAGGCTCCAGTCCTGGCGAAAACTGAACCGGTAGCAAATCTCGAGGAAAAGGTCGTTGAAGAAAGCGTGCGCACGTCCGAATATTATTCGGTCAAGACCACTGTCTTTAACGCTCTTATCGATACCATTGATCTGGCGCAGCTGTCGCAGGTCGAAAAAAGCGTTGCCCGGGACGAAATCAGAGATATTGTCACCGAGATCTTGTCGATCAAAAACGTCATCATGTCGATTTCCGAGCAGGAAGAATTGCTTGAAGATATCTGCAATGACGTGCTTGGTTATGGCCCCCTGGAGCCGCTTTTGGCCCGTGACGACATCGCGGATATCATGATTAATGGTGCCCACACCTCATATATCGAGGTTGAGGGCAAGATGCTCAAGGCAGGGATCCAGTTTGCTGACAATGCGCAGCTGATGAATATCTGCCAAAGGATTGTTAGTCAGGTTGGTCGTCGCGTCGATGAATCAAGCCCTATTTGCGATGCACGTTTGCCAGATGGCTCCCGTGTCAACGTGATCGCGCCGCCCCTTTCGATTGATGGACCTTGCCTCACTATTCGTAAGTTTAAGAAGGACAAGCTGACCCTGGCGCAGCTGGAAAATTTTGGCTCGATCACTCCTGAAGGCAGGACCATTCTTGAAATTATTGGCCGGGTTCGTTGTAATGTTGTTATTTCAGGCGGTACGGGTTCTGGTAAAACAACCTTGCTGAACTGTATGACCGCTTCCATTGATCTCGATGAGCGCATCATTACTTGTGAAGATAGTGCCGAGCTGCAATTGCAGCAGCCTCATACAGTGCGCCTTGAAACACGCCCCCCCAATCTTGAAGGGGAAGGGGAGATCACCATGCGTGATCTCGTCAAGAACTGTCTGCGTATGCGGCCAGAGAGAATCATCGTTGGTGAGGTTCGCGGACCCGAAGCCTTTGACCTTTTGCAGGCCATGAATACGGGCCATGACGGATCGATGGGAACGTTGCATGCCAACTCCCCACGTGAAGCTATTTCTCGCCTTGAAAGTATGATCATGATGGGTGGATTTTCGCTACCCTCACGGACCATCAGAGAAATGATTGTCGGTTCTGTCGATGTTATCGTTCAGGCCTCGCGAATGCGTGATGGTTCTCGTAAAATCACCCATATTACCGAAGTGATCGGCATGGAGGGCGATGTGCCAACCTTGCAGGATCTGTTTGTCTACGAAATCAACGGCGAAGGTGAAGACGGCAAAATTATTGGCCAACATCGTTCGACTGGGATCGCTCGACCAAAATTCTGGGAACGTGCGCAATACTTTAACGAACAACACCGATTGGCAAAAGCATTGGCTGATGCCGAGACCGGTACAGGATTTGGCAACAATAACGAGGAGGCAAGTTTTGTTTAGCCCTGAGATGATACAGATCGCCATCATTTTGCTTGGCGCCCTCGCAGCTGGTGGTTTTGTCTATGCCATTGCTACTCCCTATTTTAATGGTGAAAAGAAAGCCGATCAGCGGATTGCTGGTCTGACGGCCGAAAAAACAGATCGTTCTCGGTACTCCCCTGAACAAAAACGGCGCAAGGCCGTGCAAGATGTTCTTGATGAGCTGGACACTCGCCAGAAAGAAAACGCCAAGATCTCTATGCGTCAACGGCTTTCTCAGGCTGGCATGTCCATCAGCCCGGCCATTTTCTATCTGATTAGTGCTCTGAACGCGGTTGTTTTAGGCGCGGTTACGTATATGTTTGTGGGCGAGAGCGTCGCGTTATATGCGACAGGTGCAGCGATTTTTGCTGGTGGCATTGGTTTGCCACGCTGGGTCGTTAATTTTCTAGCCGCCCGTCGTCAGCGCAAATTTGTTAGTCAGCTCGCCAACGCCATAGATATTATTGTGCGCGGTGTCAAAACCGGTTTGCCACTCAATGACTGTATTGGCATTATTGCTGCAGAATCACCAGCACCGCTCGGTCAGGAATTTTCCAAGATTGTTGAAGAACAACGTATTGGTGTGACCCTGGCTCAGGGGATTGAGCGCATGTATGAGCGTATGCCTTTGCAAGAGGTCAGCTTTTTGTCGATCGTTATCTCTATTCAGTCTGCCGCTGGTGGTAACCTGGCAGAGGCTTTGCAAAATCTCTCGAATGTTTTGCGCGAGCGCAAAAAACTGGAGGGCAAAGTACGGGCCTTTTCTCAAGAAGCGAAATCATCCGCGGCGATCATTGGCTCGCTACCCATCCTGGTGATGGGGGCGGTCTATATCTCGAAACCCGATTACATCATGATCCTTTTCAATGAACGGTCAGGAAATATGATGCTGGCAGGTAGTGCCGTGTGGATGCTGATGGGCGTTCTCATGATGCGCAAAATGATTAATTTCGACTATTAGCCATTGTTCGATCGTGCGTTTTGCGCGCCGCCTTCAGGCGGTGGAAACATTGATTTATTCGAGACATTTTAGCATGTTTCGAGAACATTTTGAAACACAGGTCAGGTGATCATGTATAATTTTATTGATCAGTTTTTTTCCGTCGAGATTGCCATTATGGCGCTTGTCGGCCTCGCCACATTTGGCACGATCATTACCATCGTGGGCCCAATGTTGGCTGGTAGCAAACTGAGCACCAGGATGAAATCGGTGTCCACCGAGCGCGATGTCTTGCGCAAGGCTCGTCTGGTAGAACTCAAAGCGGGCAATGGCTCTTTGCGTCATGAAAACCAGGGGCCCGTCAAGGCGATTGTTGAAAAATTACATCTCGACAAGGCGCTTGATCCAGAAAAAACCCGTGAGAAATTGAAATCAGCCGGGTTACGTGGTCCCGCGCCGCTCATGATGTTCATGTTCTTTCAGATCGTCATGCCCGTCCTTGTAGGCATCGGAATGGCGCTCTATCTGACTTACATCAATGATCATGGACATGAGCCTACGATGAGGTTTGGTCTTAGTATTGGTGCGGCGCTGGTTGGTTATTATCTGCCGACCCTGTTTGTTCATAATATTGTGCAAAAGCGCAAGGACTCCATCAGGAAAGCCTGGCCAGATGCGCTCGATCTACTGCTGATTTGTGTGCAATCTGGTATGTCGATTGAAGCGGCGTTCAAGCTGGTATCTTCAGAGATTGGCACGCAGTCTATCCCGCTTGCCGAAGAGCTGACCTTGACCACTGCCGAGATGTCCTATTTGCAAGAGCGTCGCCAAGCCTATGAAAATCTGGGTATCCGCACCGGACTTGAGGGGGTTAAATCTGTGACCACTTCCTTGATGCAGGCTGAACGCTATGGTACGCCGCTTTCACAAGCGCTAAGGGTACTGGCACAAGAAAACCGCGATATGCGCATGGCAGAAGCCGAGCGAAAAGCGGCCGCTCTTCCTCCAAAACTTACGGTGCCGATGATCACCTTTTTCTTGCCGGTTCTGTTCGTTGTGATTTTAGGACCTGCCATCATTCAGGCCCTTGCGACGCTCAAATAGGCCGTGCAATTTTGACGTGAATTGATAAACCAGCGAGTTTCATCTCGCTGGTTTTTTTTGGCAGCTTGCCCCCAATATCGAGCTCGTTCTATCATGCAGATATATCCCTGTAATCAGATGGAACATGTCATGGCTTATATATTCAACGCACGTCTGCAAATCATTGTCGCTCTTGGTATCTTATTGGCTTTGCTTTTGCACCCGGTATCCAGCCGGGCAGACCAATCCAACATTGAGCTGGCAGACTTGCAAAAGATCATAGCTGGAGATCATCGGGCCAAACGCAATAGCGCGCGTGATGTCTATCGTCATCCCTTTGAGACCTTAAAATTCTTCGGCCTCAAGCCCGGTATGACGGTTGTCGAGATCTGGCCTGGCGGTGGTTGGTATAGCGATATCTTGGCTCCTTTTGTCAAAAACAAAGGTAAATATTACGCCGCCGGTCGCAATCAAGACACCAGCAACAAGCGCATATTGGCGTCCATCAAGCGCTATGATGCGAAGCTTCAGGCGCGCCCTGATTTGTTTGGAGCCGTGGTTGTCACTCAGCTCTCGCAAAAGAAAACAAATATCGCGCCCGCGGGCACGGCCGATATGGTGCTGACGTTTCGCAATATTCATAACTGGGTAAAGTTTGGTTTCGAGCGCACCGTGTTTGAGGCCATGTTCAAGGCGTTGAAACCTGGCGGTGTGCTCGGCGTTGTGGAACACCGCGAAGATCCCGACGAGTTTCCCGACCCCCAAACCCTGTCTGGATATGTACAAGAACAACAGGTCAAGGACATGGCGGCTGACGTTGGATTTGAGTTTGTGGTGGCTTCGCAGGTAAACGCCAATTCAAAGGATACACGCAAGCACCCCAAGGGAGTTTGGACGCTGCCGCCAACTCTGCGTCTCAAAGATCTGGACCGCGAGAAATATCTTTTGATCGGGGAGAGTGATCGCATGACGCTGATGTTTCGAAAGCCAATGAAGTAAAGGTTTGCGGGTTGCTTGCGGGACTTGGTGATTGATTATTGTGGCTATTCACGTCATGAGTGCTTGCAGCATTTAATCATCTCGATCGATAAAGCAGTCCAGACATTGTTTGTCACTATTATCAATATTATTGCACCAGTGTTTATTGTCATTGGTGCGGGCTATCTTGCCGCTAAAGGCAAGCTGATGAACGATGATATGGTGGATGGCCTGAACAGGTTCGTTGTGCTGTTTGCCATCCCCTGTCTGTTGTTCAACGCAACTTCCACATTGGATCTTGGTGCGGCTTATAACTGGCGCGTATTGATCTCATTCTACACCGGTGCGACCGTCAATTTCGTCATCGTCACCACCCTCGCCATGAAGCTGTTTCACCGCCCACCAGGTGAAGCGGTGGCGATTGGCTTTGGAGCCTTGTTTTCCAATTTATTGCTGCTCGGCCTGTCGATCTCGGAACGCGCTTATGGGGTGCAAAGCCTGGATCCTGCCTATGCAATCATTTCCCTGCATGCCCCGTTTTGCTACCTGCTTGGTGTCACCGCCATGGAGTTTTTGGGGGCTCGAAGCCCAACCGTTTTGGGGACGGCGCGCCTGGTTGTCAAAGCCATGTTTCGAAACAGTTTGATGATTGGTCTGGGGCTTGGATTTGCGGTCAATTTGAGCGGGTTGGCCTTGCCAGAGGTCGCCCAATCGGCTGTTGATATGATGAGCCGTGCTGCATTGCCAGCCGCTTTGTTTGGACTTGGTGGTGTGCTGACGCGCTATGTGGTCTCTGACACCATCTATGAGGCGGGCATGGTTTCCAGCCTGTCGCTCATCCTGCATCCAGCTATTGCTTTTGGTCTTTGTCTGTTGTTGGATGTGCCAGAAGCCACAACCCGCTCGGTGGTCTTGCTCGCAGCGATGGCACCAGGGGTCAATGCCTACCTGTTTGCAGCCATGTATAACAAGGCCCTCAACACGGCAGCCAGCGCCGTCATACTGGGCACCTCATTTTCAGTGCTCACCATCAGTATCTGGTTATGGATTTTAGGGTGAGTGCCAATCAATAACCCCGAACCAGATATTGGCTCGAGGTTTTTAATGCTAGGTGTTTTTCAAATGCCGCTTATTGTTGCGCAGGATCCAGTTGCATTGGCGCGCCGATACTTGCCGTTGTGGCGGGACCTTCATCCAGATTACCAGCCATCTTATTGGCGACTGGCCGCGCGGTCTCATCGGTCAGCTCAATACCGTCCTGAGAGTTCGTTGTGGACAGCATGGTTTTAAGATAAGCGATGTTTTTCTTGGCTTGAGCCGGTGGCAGGTCGGTTGTAGCCATGGCCTGCGCTTCATCATATTTGCCTTGCAAGGCTAGAACGAGCGCCAGATTTTGGCGCAAGCGGGCACCAAAACGGCCACTATCATCGGCATTGCGTAGCAGGTTCTCGGCTTCATCCGGTTTGCCGCCAAGGGCAATCGAGAGGGCGAGATTATTAAGAACCGAGACCTTTTTGGGAGCTAGTTCGCGGGCCTGCTGGAAATAGACGGTGGCTTTTTCATAAGAGCCATTGCGCGCCTCGATGGTGCCAAGAGCTGACAGGGTATGCCAGCTTGGAGCGGCTTTTTTCTCGATGCGATCAAGCACTCTTTGTGCTTGCAGGGTTTTGCCAGATCCCAGCAACAATCGCCCATATTCTGATGCAATAATGGGATGCTCGGGATTGGCTTGATAGGCACGGTACAAGACATTGACCGCTTGCTGTTGCAAGCCAAGGGAGCGCAGAGAATAGACATAGTTGATGGCAACTTCGCTATTGGCAGGATTTTTGTTGAACGCCTTGGCTAATTTGGTTGTCTTGTTGGCCAGCGGGCTTGCCTTGAGAGGTAATTGAGCGCGGGTCGTGTTTTTGGCAGGACTAATGCGCTTGAGGCTGCCTGTGATGCCTGGCCCTCTCGACTTCTTTGTGTTTGTGCATCCCGTTAATAGAAAAATCATCGCCATGCTCGAGAGCAAAGCAGCAGTGTAAAAACCAAAAGATCGATTACGTACCATGTGCTATTCCTGACTGGTAGATGGACGCAATACGGACTAAAACATAAATATTAATGGTGATCTTAGGTGGGAACTCTTAAGAAATCGCTTAAACCGGGGCCAATATGAACCATCCTTGATCATTAGCCATACCATAGCGGACGATCTGGGGCGGTCGGTATTATCCATATGGACTTCAAGCGCTCATATGTTAAAAATGAAAACCATGAACAAACACGACAGCAAAAAACGCAAAAGCAATCTCATGAATGTGCTCTTGTCAAAGAGCTCAAAAGTGAAAACCATTCCAATATTCTTTGCGGCCCCTGGGTCTCTTGGAAAAGATCTGGAAGCTTTGACAAAACAGCAAAGAGCCTGGCTGCAGGATACTGGCTGGAAATCTGACAAGGGCTCGATTTCGATCCTGCCTGGCACCGATGGCCTCGTTGGCGGCGTTGTGCTTGGCCTTGGTGGCATACGTGACAAGGCCGAGATGGCCCTGTTGATCGGTCAGTTGGCACGCTCCATTCCTGCTGGTGCCTATCATTTTCATGAGGATCCGCCAGACGCAGAACTTTCCGCGATCAGCTGGTTGATGGGAGGCTATTATTATGATCGATATAGCGACCGGCACGGGCGTCTTGTGCGTCATCTAAGGCTGCCCGAAGGCGTCGACAAGGACAATGTAATGCGCATTGTCAATGGTATGGTGCTGGGGCGCGATTTGATCAATACGCCGCCCAATGATCTGGGACCCGCCGAGCTGTCAGCCGCCGCCCGTCACATTGCGGACCAGCATGGAGCCGAATTTAAAGAAGTGGTCGGCGATGAATTGTTGGCGGAAAACTATCCGCTCATTCATGCGGTTGGGCGCGCTTCCGATCGCCCGCCAAGGCTCATCGAACTTCGCTGGGGCGAAAGTGATCACCCCAAGGTAACACTGGTTGGCAAGGGTATCACCTTTGATACGGGTGGGCTTAATCTCAAGCCCGGAAATTCCATGGCCTTGATGAAAAAAGATATGGGAGGCGCTGCGACCGTACTGGCTCTTGCCATGATGATCATGAGCGCTGATCTGCCGGTTTGCCTGCATGTACTGGTGCCAACTGCTGACAATAATGTCGGGCGCGATGCGTTCCGGCCCTCTGATGTGATTGCCAGTCGCCAGGGCATGAGCGTCGAGATAGGCAATACGGATGCCGAGGGCCGCTTGGTGCTGGCCGATGCGCTGGCCAAAGGCGATGAAGACGAGCCTGAATTGATGATTTGTATCGCCACGTTAACGGGGGCAGCGCGTGTCGCCCTTGGCGTTGAGGTGCCCCCCTTTTATGCTGATAATGACGATATCGCACGTGAGTTATATGAGGTCTCTCTTGAAACACGGGACCCCTTGTGGCGGATGCCGTTCTGGAAGCCTTATGACGGGCAATTGGCCAGCAAGATCGCGGATATCAATCATATTACAGACTCAGGATTTGGCGGCAGTATAACGGCTGGCCTGTTCCTGAAGCGCTTTGTGACAAAGGCCACAGATTTTGTTTTTCTGGATATTTATGGCTGGGTGCCGCAAGACCGCCCCGGCAAGCCTCGCGGCGGAGAACCGCAAAGCGCGCGTGCTTTGTTTGAATTTTTAAAAAATCGCTATGGAAAACGGTCAGCATGAATAGTAACAGCAGTACGGATCAGTCACATAAAATGCCATTGGATGCTCGCACCAATGCCTATCGCCCGGATCTCGCCGCTGCTCATTTGCGTGGATTAGTCGAAGCGCCAAGCTATATTGAGGGTCGTTTGGCCCGTATCACAGCTGCCAAGGTGCCTTTGCACAAAGGCCCTGATTGCAACACCGGAGTGGTCAGCGAAATCATTTATGGGGATGATGTCACGGTTTATGATGAGGCGGGAAACTGGGCCTGGGTGCAAAATAATCGCGATGGTTATGTGGGCTATGTGTCCTCTGGCTGTATGTCGCCTGATATGGGGCAGCCGACCCATAAAGTGACGGCCCTTTCAACCTTTGCTTATAGTGCAGCTGATTTAAAGACCCCGTTGCCCTACAAGCTTTACATGAATGCGCGATTGCACATTGTGGAACGTGATGGCGACTATATGCGCTTGCAGGATGGTCGCTATGTGCATCGCCAGCATGTGGCTGAGCTGCAAGAAGTGGCTGACGACTTTGTCTCGGTTGCGGAGCGTTATCTGGAGGTCCCGTATCTTTGGGGCGGGCGCACCTGTGATGGTATCGACTGTTCGGGGCTGGTTCAGATCGCTTTCGAATTTTCTGGTCTCTCATGCCCACGCGATAGCGATATGCAGCAGGCTCTTCCTGGGCGTGCCCTTGACCTTGGCGGCATGGAGGAGATGCAGCGAGGGGATCTGGTGTTTTGGCCGGGCCATGTGGCCATAATGGTGGACGATGCCATGCTCCTGCACGCTAATGCCCGTGATATGGCGGTCAGTGTTGAACCCTTTTTCGCGGCCGTTACACGCATTGCATCGCGCGGTGATGGCGACGTCATGACCATCTTGCGTCCCCCGGCATTGTCGGCTGGCGATCTGGCTGAATGATCTTTGACCGGGGAAAGTGACATTTTTCCACCTGATTTAAATTACAAGAGTTGATCTATTTCAAGGAGATCAGGCTGATCTGGCGATAGTGTCTAGACAATGAAGATACAAAAAGAGCCAGTGAAATCATGAAAACCGAGCATTTGAAATATGCGATGAGCGAAGTGCCGCGCTATACGAGCTATCCAACAGCGGCGCAGTTTGGCGACCTTGACGAGCCGCAATATCTACAATGGCTTGGGGAGCTGAGCGCAGATCAACCGATTTCGCTTTATGTGCATGTGCCGTTTTGCCATGAAATGTGCTGGTATTGCGGTTGCCATACCACGATCGTTGCGGGTTATGACCGGGTCGGAGCCTATTTCAAGACCTTGATGCGCGAAGTGGAATTACTGGCGGCGGCCTTGCCCTTCAAGGCGAAAATCTCGCATCTGCATTTTGGTGGTGGCACGCCGACTATCTTGTCGCCCGAGCATTTTGGCGCGTTTATGGCCCAGTTGGGGACGCATTTTACGTTTCTCCCAGGTGCTGATCTGGCGGTGGAGATGGACCCGCGCACGCTGACGCCCGAAATAGTTGAGGCGTTGGCAACCTCTGGCATTAATCGCGCCTCACTTGGCGTGCAGGACTTTTCGCCCCATGTGCAGGCCAATATTCATCGTATCCAGCCGTTTTATATCGTTGATCGCTCGGTCAAATGGCTGCGCGCCGCTGGTATCAATGCCATCAATTTTGATTTGATGTATGGCTTGCCATATCAAAAGCCTGTGGATGTGGAGCGTACAGTCAAGCGGGCGCTGTCGCTGGAACCGGATCGCATTGCCATGTTTGGCTATGCGCATGTGCCCTGGTTCAAGAAGCATATGCAGGTGATATCAGACGACAGCCTGCCTGATGTGTTCGAGCGCTACACCGAGGCGCAGCTGGCGGCTGATTTGATCTTACAACATGGCTATCAGGAAATCGGCTTTGATCACTACGCCAAACCCGATGACGCCATGTCAATCGCAGCGCGTGACGGATCTTTGAAGCGAAATTTTCAAGGTTACACGGTGGATGAGGCTGATATCATGCTGGGGCTTGGCGCCTCTTCGATTGGCCAGATGCCGCAAGGCTATGTGCAAAATGCCCCCAAGTTAAACGAGTGGCGCGAGACGGTCGAAGCAGGCCGCCTGACGGTCATGCGAGGCTTGGGGGTCAGCGACGATGACCGGTTCATCCGCGCGGCCATCGAAAAAGTCATGACGGACCTGGCTCTGGATATAGAGGCTCATTGCCGCGAACATGATCGCTCGTTGGACACGCTTGACGAGGTGTTCCCAAAGCTGCAAGAGCTACAGGCTGATGGGCTTGTTATTTTGGAGAACCGCCAGCTGACCGTCATTGAGCCACAAGGGCGCCGTTTTTTGCGCTCCATTGCTGCAAGCTTTGATCGATACTGGGCCCCAGGTAAGTCAAAACACTCTAAAGCTGTTTAGAAAACAACAGGAGATTGCATGCAAAAAAAGCCGGGATATTACGTATTGCTGATAGTTGGCTGGATATTTCTCGTGCTTGGTATCGGGTTGACTTTGTGGGGCTGGTGGATGGTGTCACAGCCATCCCAAGCCTACCAGATCAAGGGTGACTTCTTGTTGCGGATCTTCACAGTTTCGGGAGTTCTGGCCGGAACGGCGCTGGGGCTTTTGTGCACTGGACACTTTCTGCAATGGCGTCAATTACGTCGCTAGCAGCTCGAGCCAATGTGTAAATGCCCTATTCTGGTACGCAGATTTTGCCTTGCATCGCGGCTTTGAGCGTATTGAGCAGCAAGATGAAGATCAGTACGCCGGTGATCACATAAAGAGTGATGCCAGCCGTTTTCATATAAGCTAGACCAGAGAGCTCATAAAACTTGAACGTCGCCAGGGTCAGGGCCGCCATCGGGAATGAATAAGCCCACCATGGCAGTCCGAATTTGAGCTTTGCCAGCAGGTTAAACTTGGTGGCCAGCAGCAGAAAAAATAGCACGCCCGCATAATACAAGAAATGCGCAAACGGATCGATGGTGCTGGCGTTGGTGAGGCTTGTATAGGATAAAAATCCAACGGCTGGCGGCGCGATCAAGATAAACAGGGTTGGCAGCAAGCGCTCTGGCAGCGGGGTGTGAAAGATCAGGCGGTTAAAGATGATGGCTTGCAAAATGATCCAGAACAGCAGCCCGAACGAGAAGAAAAACCAGCTGATTTCCGTGAAGCCATGAGCCATGCCGGCAACGGGAACGAGGATATTCCCGACGGCGGGAATAAACCAGGCCGGGTTGAGATGCTGTTCCTTGAAGTGCACTTGTTTGATCCAGTAGCGGATCACTGATAGCGCGGTGATCAATTGAATGGTCGCGCCAGTGATCCAGACCCATAGCGATAGCTGCTTGTTGATGGCCAAAAAGCATATGGAAAGAATGAGCATGGAAATGCTGATGGCGGGGAAAAAGGACAGTTTGATGGGATGGTTCCATTCCGCCTTTACTGCTGCTGGATAGCGGATCATCTTGAGCAGATAGATCGCCAGCAAAAACATAAACATCCCCGAGGCAAAGGCAACCGCTCCCGTACTGAGTGTGTTGGTCCAGCCCAGGATCATTTCCAGCTTGTGGGTGGCAATGCCAAAGCCGCCAAGCCCCATGATCAGTGCAAAAATATTGATGGGAAAATGCTCGAGCCGGCTAGTTGCCAGTTTATCAGAGGGGGTATTGCTCATAGTCGGGTTTCTTCCATTCAAGTTTTGGATTTGCAGCGGGAAAAACTCCCGGATAAACAAGATATCACACTATAAATATTCACCGATGTGAATATTAGTCAACTGCCGCAATGTCGCGCTGGTCGGGGCTTTTTTGTTGGGGCGCTAAATGGTGACCCTTTTTCACATGGTCAAACAGATCAATTTGAGAAAGAGTTTCAATCGGGCTTGTATTGGTGCGCAGACCGCGCCCGCTCATTTCACAGCGCCAGCCGTTATTGGAGCGTTCGATATTATAGAGATTATAGCGCGAAAGCGGTTTGTGCGGGTGGCTGATCGCTGAGGCGGAGGGAATTCCCACTACTGGAATGGGGCCGCTGGGGCCTTGCATTGTACGAATTTTATGGTTGTGGTCATGACCATGCAAGATAAGCTCGGCCCCGGTACTGGCAATGATTTTCTGAAATTTCAAGGCATCGCGTAACCCGCGTACCCAGTTGCCAGGAAACGAAAAAGGAGGATGGTGAATGAGCACCACACGAAACAGTTTTTCTTGACCAAGTGCAACAAGGTGATCATGCAGTTTTTGGCGCTGTTTCACGCCTAGTCGTCCAGCGGCAATCAGCGGCATGGTGGGCATGGCAGACGATAGACCAATGATCGCCACCTCATCGCGGCGCCGCACAAAAGGAAAACCCTCGCGGCTTGACGAGTGAATATGTTCGTTTTCCCCATCATTGGTCATGAACTGGTTCCAGCGGCCAATGCCGGGTTCTTTGAGCAAGGGCACATAGACGTCGTGATTGCCCGGGATAACGCTGACATTGTCGCTTGTACCAACCTGTTTGAGCCAGTCGAGAGCCTGCAAATATTCCTCACGCATACCGATATTGACGATATCACCGGTGATCACGACATGGTCAGGGTTTGCGCCGCGCAGATCATCCTTGAGACGGTCAAGAGTTGGACGATGATGCATATTTTTGCGGCTCTTGTGCCAATTAAGATAGCCAAACAGGCGCTTGTTCACCAACTCCAGGCGTTTTGGAGTGGGTAGGGGGCCGATATGCAGGTCCGACATATGTGCAAGTGTGAACAAGATCAATCGCCTCTCTTCAATCACCAAATGAGGACTATAGTAATCAGATTGAGCGCTATAAAGCCATGATCAATGGATTTGAAGATGTTGAACATGCAAAAATGAGTGAGAAATGACATGATGCAACGACTGATGGGCAAAATTCTGCAACCAATCTGGCGCTTGACGCGGGGACTGACGCTGGGTGTGCAGGGAATGGTCATTGATAAAAATGACCAGATATTGCTGGTGCGTCACGGCTATCGGCCGGGCTGGCATCTGCCGGGCGGCGGGGTTGAGCGGGGCGAAACCATTCTTCAGGCACTGGCGCGTGAATTGCGCGAAGAAGTGGGGGTCGAACTCGTGCAAACGCCGCAACTACATGGCATTTTCGCTAATTTTACTCATTTTCCAGGCGATCATATTGCCATCTATATCGTGCGCAACTGGCACCAGACAAACATTCCACAGCCTGGTGTGGAAATATTGGAACAAAAATTCGTGCCTGTTGACAAGCTCCCTGATGAACTTGTTGCAGGGGCTCGTAATCGTATTCGCGAACATTTTGAGGGTGTTGTGGTTACTCCGGGCTGGATTGAGGGAAAAATATAGCGCGGCTTGTGGGCAACATAAGGGATTAAAATCGTCCATTGAGAAGGGGGTTGCTTCCAAATATGTCTTTTTTTTGGCAGAGTTAATCACTTATTAAAGTTTTCAGATTGGTAAATTGTGGCGATAACAGAGGATGCTCTTGAAGGTTTTTCCCAATATGAAGATCATCGTGTGGGATTTAGCGTTGAGCACGAAAGCAATATATTTCGCCTGAGAGTAACAGGCGAGTGGACGATCCGGGAAGTTGCGCAATTGCAACGCGAGATCGACACTATTCTTATGCCCTCCACACTTTTTTCAGACCATGTCGGCGAAATCGAGCTGAGTGAATTGTCAAAACTTGATGTTGCGGGCGCCTGGCTCATCAATAGCACACGCAAAAAATGGTCGAAACTTGGCCTCAAAACAAGGTTCGCGGGCGCGCGTTCAGAACATCATATTCTGATCGATGAAGTACAGCGCTCGGATAGAGCTGGACAACCGCAACAACGACAAAAGAGCCCCTTTCGGAGATCTCTTGATGATGCCCTCAAGGGCATTGGCGGGATTGGCAGTGATGCGTTGCTGATCCTTGGGTTTTTGGGCACCATCGCAGCGACCTTCACCCATAGCCTTTTTCATCCCAAAAGATTTCGCTGGGTGGCCTTTGTTCACCAACTTGAGCATGTGGGCTTTCGAGCCATTGGCATTGTCAGTCTGATCTGTTTTTTAATCGGCGCAGTAATATTGCAGCAAGGCGTTGTGCAGTTAAGCTATTACGGCGCCGAACCGCTGGCGGTGAATATGCTGGCAGTACTATCTCTTCGTGAGGTAGGCGTTTTGTTGACCGCGATTATCGTCGCGGGACGTTCAGGCTCGGCCTTCACCGCCGAGATTGGCTCCATGAAGATGCGTGAAGAAATCGACGCTATGCGTATTATCGGCCTTGATCCCATTGAAGTACTGGTCTTGCCACGCGTGCTGGCGCTGATCGTTGTGGTGCCTTTGCTGGCCTTTGTCGGCGATCTCATGTGTCTGCTGGGCGGCGCCATGATGGCGTCGTTTTATCTGGGCCTTGATTGGGCTGGCTATATCGACAATCTGCACGCATCTGTCACCATGAACCATTTTTTGGCTGGCATGATCAAAGCGCCATTTGTGGCCCTGATTATCGGTATTGTAGGCTGTATGGAGGGATTTAAGGTCGAAGGGTCAGCCGAAAGTCTTGGCTATCATGTGACGGTTTCTGTGGTGAAAGCCATTTTCCTGGTGATCATTATCGATGCGGTATTCGCGATGTTTTTAGCTGCGATTGGATTTTAGCACATGAGCCACAACAATCAGCAAGCACCTAAACCCAAATCGCGCGAAGCGGTTATATCGGTTAGGAATCTCTCAAAAGGGTTCGAGCAGCAGATTGTTTTTGATAAGCTTAATCTTGATGTTTTTCGCGGCGAAGTGTTGGGCATTGTGGGGGGATCTGGAACCGGAAAATCCGTGCTGATGCGGTGTATTACCGGTCTTATGCCCTATAAAAGGGGATGTATTGAAATTTTCGGCAAGGACGTGGAGACGCTAAGCAAAAGCGAACGGATCGCCATGGATACGCGGCTTGGTGTTTTGTTTCAAGATGGTGCCTTGTTCGGTGCTTTGACCGTTTTGCAAAATATTCAGGTGCCGATGCGCGAGCATCTTGATATGCCAAAATTGATGATGGATGAACTGGCTTTGATCAAGTTGAAAATGGTCGGGTTACCCGCCAATGCTGCCTATAAATACCCTTCTGAATTATCGGGCGGTATGAGGAAGCGGGCGGGATTGGCGCGCGCGTTGGCGCTTGATCCAGAGATTGTTTTTCTGGATGAACCGACCTCCGGGCTTGATCCAATTGGGGCGGCTGCATTTGATCGTTTGATCCGACAATTGCAATCGACCCTTGGCTTGACGGTTTATATGGTGACCCATGACCTTGACAGCCTGTTTTCCATTTGTGACCGTGTGGCAGTTTTGGCAGATTGGAAAATAGTACGCAGTGGGTTGCCAGAAGAGTTGCGCGAAATGCCGAATCACCCTTGGGTGGAGAGATATTTTGGTGGTCCAAGGGCGATGGCCAGAACATTTGGTTGAGATGTTTGTTTGAAATGAACAAAGTGAAGAAGTGAGCGGATTTGAAATGGAAACAAAAGCAAATCATATATTGATCGGGGCCTTTATTTTATTGGCTACCATCGCCGGTTTCGCTTTTGTATTCTGGATACAAAATTATGGCACCGGGACGTCGATCAATCGCTATCAGATTGTCTTCAAGGGGCCTGTGACCGGGCTTGCACCAGCCAGCACAGTACTTTTTAACGGGCTCAAGGTCGGTAAAATCGAGAGTTTCGAGATCGACCCCGATGATCCGCGCATCACAAGAGTGCTGGTGACGGTGAAGAAAGATATCCCCGTGCGGCGCAATTCCTATGCCCGTATCGTCAGTCAGGGTCTATCGGCCTATTCCTCGGTGATGATTACGCCAGGGACGCCCGATGAAAAATTACTGGTGATGCTGGAAGATGGCAAGCTGCCAATCATTAATGCCGCTCCGGGCGGTTCGAGCGCGTCCGTGTTTGAAGCGGCTCCCAAAGTGCTAGAAAATGCCAATACGGTGTTGCGCCGTGTTGATGAGCTCATCGCCAACAATGAGCAGCTCGTGCGCGATACACTTAAGAACATTCAAGGGTTTACGGCAGAACTTGATCGCAACAAGGGCAAGATTGCCAGCTTGATGTCCAACGCTGACAAAACACTCGTGACAGCCAATGAGGCAGCCAAAAAAGCCAGTGCAGCGATGGCGCGCGTTGACAAGCTCATCGCCGCCAATGAGAACGAGATTAAAGACGTTATCGCCAGCATTGCTGCGACGTCGAAAAATGCCGAGAAATTTAGCGCGATGCTTGCGAACAAAGAAAGCGATGTTGCCGCGATTATCGATAATGTCCGCTCCATGAGTGAGCAGTTCAAAGGGGTCGCCGTCAAGCTGGAGACAACACTGGATGGTGTTTCCAACCTGTTGTCCAATGATAATGGCACCTCGATGATGACCGAGATCAGCCTGGCTGCGACGTCGTTTCGCAGTTTGGCAGAAAAGCTCGACAAGTCGCTGGGAAATAGTGCTGATGGCATGGCCCGCTTTGCAAAAAGCGGCTTGAAGGAATTTGAAGGACTGATGCGAGAAGGCCGCCGAATGGTCAAGGCGATGGAGCGCGTGATGAATAATCTTGAGCGTAATCCGCAGGGTTTGATCTTTGGGGCCAAGCAAGTAAGAGAGTATAAATCGAACTGATAATCTGTTAGTGTGCCGCGTTAAGATTGTTGATGGACCCAGATGCACCATTAAGAGTGCGCAATCGGGGTCTTGTAAAAACAAGCGAAAGGGGACAGCCGGTGTTTTCAAAAACCGGTTCAGCTATTGTGATGGTTCTGATGAGCCTCGTTCTGTCAGGAGGCCTGACAGGATGCACTGTTGCGTCTTTGGTTGGCGCAAACAGCGAACCTGCGCCTGCGACACATGATTTGCTGGCGTCAAGTCGCCGGGGCCTTGGCCATTTGCCAATCCAACTGACGGTTGCGGAACCAAGCGCTGTGCAGGCCTTGTCAAATTCGCGTATCGCCATTAAGCCCGGCCCTCATGAAATCAGCTATTTTGCGGCGGCGGTGTGGACCGATAAACTGCCTCGATTGCTACAGCTGCGTTTGATTGAAACCTTCGAGAACAGCCGCATATTGAAAGCGGTCAGCAGTGGCAGCGAACGCATTCGCGGTGATATAGGTCTGGCGTGGGAAGTGCGCGATTTCCAGATCGAGGTTAGCAAGGGATCAGCACAAGCGCATGTGCGTTTCTATGTTAAACTTGTTGATGAGGATAAAGGCGCTCTGGTTTCGGCTAGAGAATTTTCGGCCACTGTTCGTGCAGACAATGACAGTGTTGAAGCTGGCGTGGCGGCTTTGAAAGACGCTTTTGAGGCGGCATCCGCGAAAATCATGCGTTGGATTACGTCAAGGCGCATCATTGTTGCCGATGCCAGCGAATAGGTGATGACCCTTTGGGGCCAATCTATTTGGCTTCTTTGGTCATCAGAAAATCAAGGAATGTCTTCGTGACAATCGAAAGGCTTTTTTCGCTTGGATATATGGCGTACCAATGACGATGCAGAGGAAAGCCGGTTGCATCCAGAATGGCGATCCCTTCGGTTTCAAGCTCAAGCTTGATGCTGTGGCGTGATAAAACTGCAATGCCAAGATTTGCCATCACAGCGTTTTTAATGGCGCCCGTATCCCCCAGTTCCATATAGGGTTTGATCGTGATATTTTTCGACGAGAAAATCTTGTTGGTGGCCTTTCGTGTGCCTGACCCGATTTCACGCACGAGAAAACGCTCCTTTGCCAATTGTGCCAAAGAAACGTTCTTTTTCTTGCAAAGGCGATGATCGGGAGACGCCACCACTTCCAGAATATTTTCCAGAAAGGGGCGGGATTTGACTTTCAGGCTTTTGGGGATTTGTCCCATAATATATAGATTGTGACGATCCTGCGAAAGCGCCTTGAGCATGGTTGCCTGATTGGTCACAGTGAGGCGCGGGATGACCTTGGGGTAAAGCTGCAAAAACTCTCCAAGAAATGAGGGCAGGAAATATTTCGCGGAAGTAACAACGGCAATATCCAGCGAGCCGATGACCTCGCCCGTCAGATAATCAAGACCTGCATGCATTTTCTCAATATGGCGATGTACCGAATGGGCGGTATCCAGCACGATCTTGCCAACTTCGGTCAAGCGGATCTGCTTGTTTATTTTTTCAAACAGGGGCTGGCCAATCGTCTCTTCAAGGCTTTTGATCTGTAGGGAAACGGCCGGTTGGGACAGGTACATCTCCTTGGCAGCCAGAGAGAAGCTGTTGTGGCGGACGATCGCGTCAAGCAGCTTGAGTTGCTTCAGGGTAATTGCTGGATTGGCCATCTTGTGATCTCTTGCAAGGGTCGCGATTTTGAACAGTTTCAATATCAGACTGAATATATTATTAGTTTTTCTTATAAATAACAATAAAATAATTTATTATCAAATGAAGCTGTTTTGCGTTAATGTCCGCAGCAGAGTGCAATATTCTCCAGCTGTTGCAGCCAGATTTCAAACTTTGATTACCGCTGCGTGGTTCCAGGCAATCTTGGTGGTGCCAAAGTAAAATATTGAAATCGAACTTATGGAGCTATGACAATAACAAGCTTTTCTCGTCACATGGAATTTCGATTTATGTGGCACTGGTGATATATAAAATTATCGTCGAACATTTTTGTAAACCCCTCGCAGATGAAGGAGTGCCACAATGGCCAAAACCTATGATGCCGGTGTGAAAGACTACCGCGAAAACTATTGGATGCCGGATTATACCCCCAAAGATACCGACATTCTGGCCTGTTTTAAAATCACCCCTCAGGCTGGTGTTCCCCGTGAAGAAATCGCCGCTGCTGTGGCTGCCGAAAGTTCAACCGGTACATGGACAACGGTTTGG
>JAJRQA010000178.1 GCA_024280475.1 Alphaproteobacteria bacterium | reverse complement strand
CTCAACATGCTTTGTTATACGGTCCATGATGGTTGAAAATGAGGAAGGATCTATCTTGGCCTTGAGCATTTTCTTAAAGGCAAATTCATCGGCTTCTGATTCATGCCTGCGCGAGTAAGCCGTGCTAACCAGAATGGATCCCAGCCCCACCCCCATATCCCCCAGGAAATTAATATCGCCGACAATCAGCATGACCGATACCGTGATAAAGGTACCTTCAATAAGAGTTTGTAGGCTGTGACGGCGCTCTATATGGCCGATTTCATGCAAGATGACGCTATCCATTTCATCCTGATTTTTGCTTAGTTCAACAAATTTGTCGGTTAAAATAATATCCCCTGATGGTAGGGCAAGGGCGTTGGGAATGCCCGGCCAATTGCGGAAATGCAGCTTGTATTTCGGGGATTTAGAGGTGCTTCCAAGGGGCACAAGGCTCGTGAAAAAGCGACTCTTGATCTGTTCTTTTTGCTGTTTCTTGAGTTCGCTTTCCCTCAGCAGGTATTTGTCGAGAAACTTGAGCGTATTGAGAGCAATCAACTCATTGGTCTTTTGCGGCAGGGCATGGGCAATTTTTTCGCTGGCCCACGGTACGCCCCATTTGAAAGAGGCAAACATAAACAAGGCGGTGACAAAAATGCCCGTCACCACCCATTTTATATTGGATTCTATTGCGTGAATAAAACCACTGACGCTTTTGGATTTTTGCAACAGGGCGTCAATGGTGTCATTGTCGGCACTGGCAAATATGGATCGATCTTCAAGGGTGATGATGCGCTCCACATTGCCAAGGCGGTCGCTGATATGAAGATCAGCGATTTTGCCTTTATAGCGAGTGCCGTTTTCTATTGCCAGCTCATAGAAGCCATCATTCGCAGTCAGGTTGGCACCTTGTTGTGCCGCACTTCCTTCGCTGTGCCATTTTCCCTGTATCATGATCATATCTCTATACTGGTTTCATCGTCATCAAGTCACCAAGCCATCAATGCAGCCAAGCTGTCAGTTAGAAAGAGCCGCGAATCCGGCTCTTTCTTGTCGTGTCATTTTGATCAGGCCAAAATGTCAGTCTTTAATCTAGACGCCAATGCCAATATCTACATTGAAGGCATCGCCAATCTGATCTCCAAGAGAAGATTCCTGGGATTGTTTTTCGGTGACATATTCGTCAAAGCCGATCTGTGTATCCACATGCGTACCAGTCAGCATCAAGCGCGCCATCCTGACCTTTGCCCAGCAAAATACCAGCCCGGCCACGAAAACCGTAACAAGCCCGACGCCAGCTGAAATCAGGAGACCCGTGAAGTTCCCAGGACCATATATAGCCTGAATAACCCCGAACAATGTCGCGGCGGCGATCAGCGGAATAATGATGGCAATAAGGTTGGTGAGCGACACCCATGCCAGAGACCGGGCCTTGAGAGTTGACGCAAATGAAATTTTGCCATCAAGCTGTGTGTTGTCATAAATATATTTTCTTTGCCGGCTGATCACATAAGACCCGGCAAGTACAAAGATAAAGATCAATCCCAGATACAGCGCTAAAATAATTGGCATGAGTACAGGTAATATCATGGGTATCAATTCAGGATTTTTTGTGGCTGCTTCTCCCATGGAGCTGATCGCTTCAAAGTCCACGAAAAAGCTCAAGGCCACTCCGGCAACCGCGGAATAGAGGATCAGGCCGATGATGCCAAAGAGTAGACCCAGCAAGGCATATTTCACAAGCGGCCCGACACGTATATCGGTTTGAAAAATGCCTTGACCAAATCGGGTGCCATTTAGCTGATAAGTGGTATTACGCTTTTTCAAATAAGCAATGGCCCAGATGGAGTAGACAAGCACGACTATTCCCATGATCACGCCGACAATGATTGCTGGGCCGATATTATCGCCTGTGCTGTTTATGGATTTAACTGCCAAATATGCCAGCCCGATGAGGGCAAAGAACGCCAGATAAAGGCCCACAGGAAAGACAAGATAGTTGAGATAGGCCGGGCCCAATTTGCCAACAAAGCCAAAACGCACATTGCTAAAGCTTGTCATTCGCAGGCCAAAAATCATGCTGCGCCAGACAATCCACGGCAGGGCAAGCAAAAAGGCACCAAACAATATAAGACCTAATATGGGCGAAACCTGTTGCAGTATGGTATATAAAATAAACAGTCCCATGGCGATCAGATAGCCGATAAAGAGCTGCTTTCCTGTTGCGTGATACTCGAAATTTCTGCCATCGAGCTTGGTGTTGGCATAGAAATAGCGATTGGTTCTCACCTTGGCCCAAGGGAAATAGAGGCCAAAAGTGATGATTGTCAGCAAGATATTGACAATCCATATCCTGAAATATTCGAAACTCTTCCCGTCAAAATTTAAAGCCTGCATGGCAATTTCCCCAAATTATTGAATGCTGTTTCCTGGAAGGAAAACATTTTTATATTATATTGTACCGAGCGATCAACAAGGGCCGGTCGCTGTTGATGACATTAAAACAGCATTTGTCTCTATGCTGTCGAATTGCTTGTATTTACGCGAATGGGGCTTCTTGCCCAACTAAAATCTTACTTATTTTAACAAACAGGGATACGCAGAAACAAGAACAGATAATCTGAGAGATTTGCCGACGTCTATCAACAAGTTTTCTGGCATCCGTTGACACAAAGCTTTTGCGCACTTAGCTTTGCGTCAAAATTTGATTTTCGCACATCTAAACTAGGGAATAACCAGATTGACCATTATTAGTTTTGCAAGCACCAGCCGTTATCATCTGGCCTGGCGCATTTATCTGCTGGCCCTCATATTTTTTATCGCCACGAGATGCTTGTTATTGTTTGTCGCCATGAAGGCTGGCACTGCTATCTCGATCGCACAGGCGCTGCATATTTTTGGTCTCGGGTTTTTGTTTGATACCGTCTATTATTTGTATGTGCTTATTCCTATCAGCCTGTATCTCTGGCTAACCCCTGATAAACTTTGGGCAACAAGGCTCAATGAGCTGTTTTTACATGTCATGGTGTTTGTGACGATCTATGTCATGGGCTTTACAGTGATTGGCGAGTTTTTGTTCTGGGACGAGTTTAATGTGCGTTTCAATTTCATCTCGGTTGATTATCTGGTTTATCGGCGCGAAGTCAGCAATAATATCATGGAATCCTATCCGGTGTTTCCATTGCTGGCAGCACTTGCCGTGATCACCTTTCTGGTCCATTACGCTACCATGCGGCGGGTTATTAAAGCGGTTGTCGAAGTGCGCGAACCGCTCAAGCGCCGGACCATGCTGGCAGTGGCCAATTTCGCCTTGGCAGGTCTGTTTGCGGTAACGATTGGTCAGAATTTGCGTGGCGGCGAGAGCAATGTTCAGGTGCGTGAGCTGGCCAGTAACGGGCCCTATCAGCTGTTCGCGGCTTTTCGCAATAATGAATTGAGCTATATGGAATTTTACGCAGTGCTTGATGAACAGGTGGCGGGCCAGCTTCTGCGTCTTGAGGTCGGTGAGGCAACGGCAAAATTCACCTCATCAGATGGTTTTGATATTACCCGCACAATCGATAATCCGGGCACCCCGCGTTTTAACAATGTCATGCTTGTCATGGTAGAGAGTTTCTCCGCCAGTTTTATGGGCACCTTTGGCAACAAGAACAATTTGACCCCCGTGCTCGATGGTCTGGCGGACAAGTCGCTATTCTTCAACCAGATGTACGCAACTGGCACCCGCACCACCCGCGGACTGGAAGCCATGACATTGTCCATCCCGCCAACCCCTGGTCGCTCCATTGTCAAGCGCCTTGGCAAGGAGCGCGATTTGTGGTCGCTGGGGAATGTCCTTGGCACCAAGGGCTATGATGTGCGCTTCTTGTATGGCGGGCGCGGTTATTTCGACAATATGAACAGTTTCTTTGATGGCAATGGCTACAAGATCATTGATGAGCCCTCAGTGCCAGATAGTGAAATCGGTTTTGAAAATGCCTGGGGCATGGCCGATGAATATCTGTTTGAGCAGGCGCTCAAATCAGCTGATGAGGCGCAAAAAAATGGCAAACCGTTTTTTTTCCACGTCATGACCACCTCAAATCATCGCCCCTATACCTATCCAGATGGCCGCGTGGATATTCCCTCTGGAAGCCATCGGCATGGGGCGGTCAAATATTCAGACTGGGCAATTGGCGACTTTCTTAAAAAAGCCCGCACCAAACCCTGGTTCGACAAAACGCTATTTGTGATTGTCGCAGATCATACGGCAGGGGGGGCTGGCAAGCAGGACCTGCCTGTTTCGCGCTATCATATCCCCGCGATGATCTATGCGCCAAAACTGGTCGAACCCAGACGCATTGACACCATCGCCAGCCAGATTGATCTGGCTCCCAGCATTCTCGCGCTGCTCAATATGGATTACAAATCGTTCTTCTATGGCCGCAATATTCTTGATGTGCCAAAAGGTGAGGGAAGGGCGCTGATCGCCAATTATCAGTATCTGGGCTATTACAATAAAGAGGGTTTGTCGGTGCTGGGGCCTCGCAAAACAGCGCGAAAATTCACCTTTAAACCAGATGGCACGGTGGACAAGGTGGTTGAGAATGCCGCTGGGCCCCACACACAAACCGCAAAGGCTTATTATGAAGGGGCCTATCTGGCCTTTGATAAAAAGCTCAACAAGTGGCGCCCTTAAGCTGGTTTGAGCTACTGCCATTTAACTGTTCGGGCATGGGAAGATTTGTCAGCCTTGTAATGATGTGATCCGCCATGGCCTTGATGTGCGGAGATTTGATTTTTTTGCCATGCAACAAGGCAATTTTCGCCTGTGGCAGTGGGGGAAACCCATCTTCTTCTGTGAGAATACGCAGATCTCCCGGGCAGATCGCACTTTGCGGCAGGATACCAACAGCCAGCCCTGCCTGAATAGCCACATTCGTGCCCAGTGTACTGGCACTTTTATAAGCGATGCGATAGGGGCGCCCAACGGCGTCAAGCGCCTCTTCGGCCGCTTTGCGCCAGGTGCAGCCTTCGGGAACAACTGCCAAAGGCAAAACCGCCTCCTCGTGGGCCAGATGGCCCATGCTGGTCACCCAGTGCAATGGCTCCACGCGAAATAATTGACCCTCCACATTACCCTTGACAAAATCCTCGTTGACGATCGCGAGATCGAGTTTGTTATTTTTGATGCGCTGCCACAGACCGCAAGATGTTTCGCACACCACCTCCACCTCGACGCGGGGGTGGGTTTGCGAAAAATGCGACAGGATCACGGGCAAAAACTGTTCCGCATAATCATCAGGGGCGCCAATACGGATGCGACCTTCAAGGTCGGGTTTGGTCAAAGCGGCGATGGCCTGCTCATTAAGAGCAACGATGCGCCGGGCAAAGTCCAGCAAATGTTCCCCTTCCGGCGTGAGTTGATTGGTGCGGCCGATGCGCTGAAACAAGGATTTGCCAACCGTCTCTTCCAGGCGCTTCATCTGCATGGAAATGGCCGACTGGCTCTTATTGACCCTGGCAGCTGCGTTGGCGTGGGAACCGGTTTCATCAATGGCGATAAACGTCACGAGTTGATCTGTATCCAGGAGAAGCATGGTTGACCTCACAGAAAAGCTAAAATGTTATAGTTCAATTATTTTGAACTATAACATCAAAAACTTTCGTTAGACAAATATATAAAAAAGACTATCTTCTAATTCATGCACTGCAGATGAGTGCAGACGAAAACCAAACTCTAAATGCAAAACCCCTCGTTAGACCGCTGCATAGGAAATATGCGGCAACGGCGTCGGCTGGCTTAAAAGGTAAAGATCATGATATTCTTCAATAGTTCCACTCCCGGGCACTTCAACATTGGGCAGTTCAATATCAGTGGCTTTAACGCGACTATTAAATCGTTTGCAAGCCGCAAAGCATTGACGGGTTTGGCACGCAGGATCAAGGCTCATAAAGAGATGAGAAAATTGCAGCGGCTTGATAATCACATGCTCAAGGATATTGGCCTTGAGCGCACGGATCTCGTCTGGGCGATGGCTCAAGCCTATAATATGGATCCTCTGGCCGCATTGCAAAAACGGCGTTGCGAGACCCTGCACGCGCAGCATCTGGCAACCGCCAAAGCTTATCGCGCGGCGGTCAATAAATAGAAATTTGTACAGATTTCACTCTGGAGAAATTTCTTACCTGTCTTTTCTCTGGAACTTCTGGAGGGTGTCTCAGCGCAAGTTGAGACACCCCTCCTTTTTTAGCGGGCATTCTTTTTTAAGGAATGCCCGTGTTAGAGTGCTTCAACATTTTTGAGCACGGATATAACAGCAATGAGCCCACAGCATATTCTACTGGCCATTATGGTCACAGTGATCTGGGGCTTTAATTTTGTGGTTATTCATTGGGGCCTTGGCGATATGCCGCCCTTGCTGCTCTCAGCTATGCGGTTTTTGGTAGCTGCTGTTCCTGCCGTGTTTTTTGTCAAGCGCCCAAATATTTCCTGGGGCGCGCTCGCCGCCATTACCTTTTTTCATGTATCTCAATTTAATCTTCTCTTTTTTGGCATGTCTGCGGGTCTGTCTGCTGGTATCGCCTCGGTGGTGATCCAGTTGCAGGCTTTTTTCACGGTGCTTCTGGCGGCGTTCTGGCTGGGAGAAAAACCGCGCGGGCGTCAGCTTATAGGGATGGCGCTGGCCTTTGCGGGCATGACCATCATCGCCCTTTCACAAGGGGGCAGTGGCACCGCGCTTGGATTAGCGCTGACGATATTTGGTGGCCTGTCCTGGGCGGTCACCAATATTTTCATGAAGCAGGCGGGCTCCATCGATATGTTTGCTCTGCTGATCTGGGTGGCCGCCCTTGGAGCTTTGCCAATGTTGGGAGTGTCTTTGTTGGTGGAGGGGCCAGATCAGGTCGTGATGGCTCTTGCCAATCTAACTTGGAGCGGTGCCGCCTCGATCGCCTTTATGGCTTATGGTGCCACGATTTTCGGGTTCGGGGTGTGGGGTCTCTTGCTGCATCACTATCAGGCCGCCAGAGTTGCAAGCTTTTCCCTGCTGGTGCCTGTGTTTGGCATGGCCTCAGCAGCTTTGCTACTGGGCGAACGTTTCAGCGCAGATAAAATGACCGCCGCCCTTTTGGTATTGGCGGGGCTCTATCTGGTTGTTGTGCGCAAATCGGCGGCGCAGCTACGCAGCACAAAACGGGCCTAATAGGCTCTGTACGCAGCCTCAGTTGGCCAATATTCGCCATCACCTTGATTATGGGTGCTGATTTTCTCTTCCATTTCCACTCTGGCGAGTGTGTTGAGAATATCCTTGATAGAGCTTTTGGCCTGCTTTTTGGTGGGCAGCTTTTTGGGCGCCGGGCTTTGGGTGCGCACAAGTTCAGCAAGCTTGTATGTGCCGCTCTGATCAGACCCATGACCACTAAACGGCCCGATATCGGGGCAGCGCTTCGCCAATTGCAGCAAGGGTTCTTTGGAGCGTTTGGTCAGCGCCCCCATATAAAAGGTGGCGATATAGGGCATCATGCGCCGAACCAGAACAACCTCAATGTCAGCGCCCTCGGCGGCCACAAAGGAAACTGTGCGAATGATAGCCTCATTGTGCAAGAGCAGGCTTAAAATGCCAGTGCCGTTGGCAAGAATACGCGAATTTTCAAATAAATCACTGGCATTTTGGTCCCGTTGATACTGGCCCGATGCCAGTTGCGAGAGGATGGCGGCCAAGCCTTGCGGACTGTTCATGCGGCGCGTCAGGGCATCTTCCAGCATGGGAACGACATAGCAGAGCACTGCTTCAACCTGTTTTTGTGATAATTTGAAATGGGCCCCGAACAAGGGAAGGGTTTGCCCCTGTCGGGCTGTAGAGATGAGGTTGAGAATGTCCATTTGAGTGCAGTGCTTTCGATTTTAAGGTCTGTCAACCTGATAAATGAAACGTCTGCGGACAATGACAAACCCTAAAGCAGGGCTATTTTACGCAACCGATCAGCAGATACAGGTGTGCTGACAACCAGGGTTCTTAATGATGGCACAGCTGAACTATGGAATTATCGTGCAGCTGGTCGTATATAGAATTGGTAACTGGTTTATTTTCGCGTCAAATTGTGGCGGAATATGGTGTTGCAAAGAGCGCGGGACAAGAAAAGAACCAAGGATATAAATTTAATAAAAGAGTGTTGTAAAAAGGATAGTCTGTTATGGCGATTATAAAAGTTATTGAAATTATGGCGGACAGCGAAAAAAGCTGGTCTGACGCGGCTAATAATGCCGTCAAGAAAGCCTCAAAAAGTGTCAAGAAAATCAGAACCGTCTGGGTTAAAGATCAAAGCGCCACGGTCAAGGGGGGCAAGATCAGCAATTATCGCGTCACTGTAAAGCTGACTTTTGAACTCGATGCCTAACGGGCAGGCATTCAAATACTAATGAAGAAAATTTAAGGTCGTGGGCGAAATCTGCCCACGACCTTCTTGTCTGAGGCACTTGCACGCAAGAGGTGATGGCAATTTTGACTTCAAAAACCTTACCCATAAAAGCTGACGGGGGTTGCAACAACTCGCGGTTACTGGCAAGAATATCTCTGATGGTATTTGCTTGATCAATCGGGCAAATTTGGCGTGGCCTGAGACCGCTACCACGTTTTGAACCATTTAGCGGATTGCTTTTGTTGTAAGGGTTTTGTTTGTATGCGCCAGGCTTGTCATCTTCCAGAATATGGTTTTAAAGGCTCTTGTCGTTTCAAGAGCTGGCAACTGATAATTCCCGTCATGGCCATCATGTTTCTGGTGATATCCGGTTTTGCATATGTGCCAAAAGCGCTGGCGGCGAAAGCCAATCAGATCCGTATTGGCGGTGACTATAATTATCTTCGAGTGCCTGCAGGGTCGGGTTATCGTTGGTGCGAAGAGAGCTGCCGCAATGATGCCAGATGCAAATCCTGGACTTTTATCAAGCCAAGTCGACAGTGCCGTTTGAAACGCATCGTTGCTCCCGCTCGCCCCAGTAAATGTTGTATTTCCGGGGTGAAAAAGGTTTCCAGACAGAAAAATCGTCGGGAAATTTGCGCTGATTTTGCCAGCCAGGCTGTCGATCAGCAAGATGAAAACCTGATACGAAAATGCGGTTATCGTGGCGCCAAATGGAGCGAGCGATATAAAAAACATTTTCGCGGTTGCCTGTCTTTGAACGCCAAACAGCGCAGTGCGCTCGCGGTTGGTCGCAAAAACGCTTTGCAGCGCTGTGAGAAAAACAGACGCCGCACCAATCGCGAATGTCAGCGGTTTGCTCAAACAGCCGAAGATATCGCCACTTCGGCAGGGCGCAACAATTGCCAGTTGACTCCCACTAAATGGCTCGGCGGTTTTGATGCTGCCTATAGCTGGTGCCGCCGCAACAAAGATGAAGCCAATGAGGGTGTTTTGAGCGACGCGCGTGGCGCTTTGTCTTCGTGCCTGCGCCGAGGAGGCGGACCCTTCGTGAAGCGCTGCGATAATTATGCGCAGCGAGCTGTCAAGCAATATGGCAAGTCGCGCCGCAATGAATGTGGCTTTTCTGGCAGCCGCTGGCACGATGGTTATCGAGCTCATTATCAATGGTGTTTAAAGGTTGATCCCTGGGATATCCGTAACGAAACGCAAGTGCGCGCCGACAGGTTGGAGCGATGTGTTGCGCAAGGCGGCAGCGGCGGTGAAGGCAAGGTCGCCTGCGATCACTATGCTCGTTTGGCAAGTGAGCAAACACGATCCAATCGCAAACAAAACTGCGGGCTAAAGGGGCGGCGCTGGCTGGCCAATTATGATCGTCATGTGTCCTGGTGTGCCAAGACGTCAAAAGTCAATCGTGATGGGGAGCTGAAATATCGCGAAGCTGAACTTTCGAAATGTTTCGAACGTGGCGGCGGTGCCTTCAATGAGGCCTGTGATACCTATGCGGTACGTTCGCTTCGCCAATTCGAAAAGAATGTTGCGCGCAGCTGTAATTATCGCGGCAAATATTGGCATGATAGCTATATTGGTCACTATAAATGGTGTACCAAGGCGTCGACGGGACGACGCTCTCGTAAAATGCTGGGGCGCAAGGCATTGCTTTCGACCTGTAAATTCGGTTTTAAATTACCGTTTGGTCGCCAGCGCTAGATCGCAAGAAGAGGGGATGGATTCCTTGGAAATACCGCGCTGCTTGGGGAGTGCGGTGTTTTTTTTGTCTGTGCTAATGGTTTTTTTGGAATGTTTTTAAGCTACAGTCATTAAAAAAAATACAGTACCCTGTTTTAATTTTGTCAAACTGCTGGCATACTATTGTTAAAAAACTACTAATAGTCAGGTCCACTTTGCACCCGACACCAAGAAGAATGCGCCAATTTTTGATGGCGTTTCAATGAGGAGCTCCGCATGCAGCCGTTAAGAACCACTTTCCAATATTCCAAGGGAGTGCTCATCGCCCTCTTTGCAATGATCACTATTTTATTTGCACCGATCGGCAGTGCGATAGCAGAAGAAGTGGACAGCCTGAGAATTGGTGGAGATTATCAGTTTTTGACTTTGCGGGTCGGAGATGACTTCAGAGTATGCCGACGTGCCTGTAAAGATGATGCGAGCTGCAAGGCCTGGACCTTTATCAAACAGCGGACCCGTAAAAAAGAGGGGATCAGTTTCAATCTCGGTCCCGATCTCAATATTGGCTTTGGTGGTAAAAGAGAAGTTATTCCTCCTCAATGTCGCCTCAAGCATAGCGTTGGACCAAAGCATGCCAATGAATGTTGTACATCTGGCGTCAAACGGGTTGTGCGACGCACGCGCCCTAACAAAGCTGAGCGCTGTGCCAATTACGCAGAAACGGCCCTCGATCAACAAGATAAAAACCTGACCCAGCGCTGTCGCTTGCGCGGCAACAGATGGCAAGCCAATTATCGCAATCATTATCGCTGGTGCATGGATAGCTCAAGACGGGCGTCTGTACGCGAAACGCAAGTGCGCGACGATCTTCTTGATAAATGTCGTGATAATCGCAACGTGCGCCGTGATCGCAAATGTGATCGTTATGCCAGCACCGCGATGGATGTTCTTGAACAAGCCAATGCCAATAATTGCCGGACGTCCAACCGCGAGTGGGACAAGGAGCATGAGCGGGTTTACCAGTGGTGCCTTGATAATGGTGCCTCCAAGCGCCGCGATGTTCTTGAGCGGGCGCAATCGAAACTTGCATCATGTATCCGGCGTGGCGGTGGTGCTCGTTCGGAACGCTGTGAAAACTATGCGGAAGATGCACTTGAACAGGTTGATCAAGCCAGAAAGAATGATTGCCGGGCCCGTGGTGCGACCTGGGCTAGAGATTTCAAAACGCATTATAACGCATGTCGTAATCTAAATGGCCGTCAAATGCGCGCCAAAACGCAATTGCGCAAGACTTACATAAACCGCTGTATTCGCCGCGGTTCACAGCCAAAAATCATGGAAACCGGATCGGTGGAAGTGCGCCAGAGAAATGCTCGTCAATGGCATCGGGTGAGGTTTTCGAAAAGATTCAGAGATCCCGTTGTGATCATGGGGCCTGTTTCATTTAATGGCGGCGACCCGGCACATGCGCGCGTGCGCAGTGTCTCACCGCGTGGTTTTGAATTCCGCATTGAGGAATTTGGCAAAGACGGGAAACACACCCGTGAAAGCCTTTCTTATATGGTGGTCGAAAAAGGTATTCACAATTTTGGCGGGACTCTCGTTGAGGCAGGGACTATCTCCACGAGCGCTGACATGGTTGACCGCGACTGGTCTGCAGTCCGCCTGTCGAGAAGATGGCGCAAGGCTCCTGTTGTGCTTGCCCAGACACAGACCTTCAAAGGTGGGAATTCAGTGGTTGCCCGGATCAAAGGCGTCTCACGTCGTCAGTTCGAAGTTACTTTGAGCGAACAGGAAAGTGATCGCGGGGGCCATGCCCGAGAAGTTGTGGGCTATGTGGCGATGTCGCAAGGTCGCCTTCGTATTGATGGTGGTCAAGCGAGGGGTGTTGGCGTCTGGAGTGCACGTGTCTCGCGGGCCAATCACAAGTGGCTCAAGGTTGCCTTCCCCAGTCGTTTTGGTGGAAACCCCGCTTTGTTTGTGACAGCCCAGTCTTCAAATGGGGCAGATACATTTGACGTGCGCTATCGCAGATTGACATCGCGCCGCGTCGAATTGCGTTTGCAAGAAGAGCAAAGCAAGGATCGTGAAACCAACCATACCAATGAGGTGCTTGGTATAATCGCCATGCCATTTGGTGGCTATTGGGCGACCTCCTCGAACTCCATAGATGATCAGGTTGCAAGGGAGCGTCGACCTGCCCCGCGCCCAGTCGCTCCTCCTATTGGGCCTGGTGTTAATGTTGCAACTTGCCGCGACTACTCGGACAGAGCTGTCACTCAGTTCCGCCGCTCAAGACGTAACTCCTGCGGTTTCATTGGCACAAATTGGCATGGCGAGGCCAACCGGCATCGTCGCTGGTGCCGCCGCAACGGATTGCGGGCTGCAGGCCGCTTTATCGCCAAGCACAGAAATCAGTTACGCAATTGCCTGGACCGGGCTGATAATCGTCCCGTTCGAGAGAGTGAATGGGTGAAAATTGGATGCGCCAGAATTGCCTTCAAGAAGGATAGAGAACGTTTCACACTTGGTCGCAGCAAAGGCCGGTTCAGCAGTTTGATGTTGAAAGCTGGCAGGGCAAGGCTTTCGATCTATCAAGTTGAGGTCACATTTGGCAATCGCACCAAGCAGGTTCTGTCTTATCGAGGCAGATTGGGTAGTAACGATTCAACCGGGGCCCTTGATCTCAAAGGCAAGCGCAGGTTTATTTCCAATATTCTTGTGACTGCCAAGTCAAAACTATCATTCCCACCCAAGCAAGGTCGGGTCTGTTTGTTCGGGAAGCGCTAGATCGAAGCCTATAGGTTCTATAGGTGCAAATAATCGGAAAAACACAAAGAGGCCATTTGCAAAATGGCCTCTTTGGCGTTTGAGCTTTGTGAACCTGTGCTAGCCGGCTTATTTCTTTTTTCGCTTGGGCTGGCCCATTGATTTGATAAAGCTGGCCAGTAGAAAAAGAGGGGCCGCTCCCGCCACGAGCAAGGGGAGGTCATTTGGCGACCAGATCCCGGTTTGCCAGTAAGACATGAGATAAAATCCGGCAACAGACAAGATGGTGAGCCACCCCCCAAGTCTCATATAAATCCAGCTGATGATCAGGCCAGCCAGTACTCCATAGGGAAAGAACAGCGCCAGTAGCTTTTCAGCGGCGCTTGGCTGGTGTAAAATGACCTTACTACTTACGAGCATGAGAGCGAGAACGCCAACGGCAATGAGGGTATAGAGACGGGCTATTTTTGCAATCAGCCTCCAGATCATCTTTGCAGCTCCCTCATGAGCCAGCAATCTGGCACTGTGCGACTATCTAATCGTTGGGCTATCGATGCAGATACCCACGACGCGTAACGTAATAATATCACTTTCGCGTTCAGATCGGGCTCGAAGATATATATATCGGCCCTTGATAAGTTTGCCGGGTGTGGCCGTGATCCAGCTATTGCGTTTGCTCAAGCTCGTTTTGTTGGGGACCCCTTGATACTGGAATCGCAAGGTGCGACTGGATCCCTTGTCGACAACCGTAAATTTCGTCAAAACATTGTCACCAAAACAAGCCTGTATTTTGACGCCAGGTCCCCAGTTCTGACGTTTTGCATAGAGTTTTATATGCCCTCGCCTGCGGCCTTTGCTGTTATTGGCCTCAATCATCGCGCCCACAGCCTTTGTATAGGGTTTTGGGGGCACTATCAGTGTGTCCGGGATGTTATCGCTTTGTGCATAGGTTCGCGATGTCCATTGACTATCAAAGTCGTCCTCTTCCACTGCTTTTCGCGCTTCTCGCGCTTCTCGCGCTTCTCGCGCTTCTCGCGCTTCTCGCGCTTCTCGCGCTTCTCGCGCTTCTCGCGCTTCTCGCGCTTCTCGCGCTTCTCGCGCTTCTCGCGCTTTTCGCGCTTCTCGCGCTTTTCGCGCTTTTCGCGCTTCTCGTGCCTCTCGTGCCTCTCGTGCCTCTCGTGCCTCTCGTGCCTCTCGTGCCTCTCGCGTATCTCGCGTATCTCGCGTATCTCGCGTATCTCGCGTATCTCGCGTATCTCGCGTATCTCGCGTATCTCGCGTATCTCGCGTATCTCGCGTATCTCGCGTATCTCGCGTATCTCGCGTAGCTCTTTTG